>JAFSBJ010000186.1 GCA_017437345.1 Clostridia bacterium
CCAGCCTTCGTTATAATGTGCAATAATCTTTTCACAGATTTTTGCCCACTTTAAATTATCCTTTGGAGGATAAATATAATACGCCTTGATGTTCTGCTGATTTTCAATTGTTGCCCCGAGGCGATAGAAAATCTTTGTGTTCTGCTTGTCAATTGCATTAAGTAGCCAGTCTGTAAACGCAAAATCATAGGATGCAGGGTCATCTACATCCGCATCAAAGTTTCTGAAAACATTTGCTATATCAACAAATCTTCCTCCACCGTATGCACCGCCTGTATCGTGAAGTCTTGAATAGGGCACACCCGCCTCACCTATATAGTGAAACAATTTGTCGGTTGCGCCAAGAAGAGGCATATTATTTATAGCGTGCATTGGCTTTATCTTGCCAATGGTTTCATTAAAATTGATTTTCATAACATTTTCTCGCTTTTCCGTCTGTGCTTCGGTTTTATCCCTAAGTGAACTCAACCTGCCCTTATTATAGCACTACTTTTTCATATTAGCAACCACTTTCCCCATAATTTTTTCTGCTTTTTTAAAAAACAACAAAAAACTTGAACTTCCGTTCAAGTTTTGCTGTTTTTTTATTTTATTTCCTCTCTGTCAGGAGCAGTTTTTCAGACTGTTCCGGCTATGAAACAAACTATCCCAAATCCTTATACATTCGCAGGAAATGTTGTTTTCAGGGAAGACAAATGTTCATCCCGCCCTGCCTTAACCAGCTCCCATCTGCCCTCGCTGTATGCAAGTTCCGTAACCGAGGCATTGGAAACCCAGGGGACATCTTTCATTCTGTCAAGATCTGAATATTCTATCAAACATTGCACTGCCCGGATAGGGGTTGCATGAGTTGCAATAGCTATTGTCTTTCCCTCATTGTCATTTGCGATTTTGGTAAGCGCCTTTAACACTCTGCCGGATAATTCTTTCACGCTTTCGCCATCAGGAGTTGTGCAACAACCTATATCGTTAAGCCAGACGGAATACCCTTCTTTGTATTCTTCGACAAGCTCTTCGAATTTTTTCTGTTGCCACTTTCCTGCATAAATTTCACGCAAACCTTTTTCGGGGAAAATCTCTGCGTTTGATAAGGCGGCAATAATTTCTCCGGTTTTATAAGCTCTTTTTAAATCGCTTGCATAAACCTTATCAATTTTATAGTTCTCCGCTATGTATTCTCCGGTTTTTTCCGCCTGCTCAATGCCTTTGCTTAAAAGCTCAACATCTGTTTGCCCTGCAAAAAAGCCGTCTCGGTTCGCTTCGCTTTCTCCATGCCTTATAAGCAATAAAGTTGTCATAGTCTTCACCTTTTCCGTGTATCTCTTAAAATACTGCCTCTTCTATAACAAATTTCATTTTTTCTGCTGTAGAACAGGGATGCAGTTCCTTATACCTTTTCCGCAAAAGCATGTGACGTCAGGCACTGGAAGCCTCTGAAGCCTCTCTCTATTCCAAGTTTATAGTCTGCATTGTGTACTCCATGGGCAAGATAAAGAATAACGCCCTTTTCTTTTGCATATTCTATTGCTTCCCTGGACTTTTCATACATATCATCAAAAATCGGCTGCTTTGTTGTTTGCCAGAAAGCACAAACAAGACAGTTTCCAAGTTCAACCGCTTCGTCAATCATTCGCTTTTCCAGAGGAATGTTCAAATCCTGAACATAAGACAGCCAGATTTCCTTATCCTTTTTTCTCATAGTTTCCAATGTTTCCATTGTGAACGAATTAACCATACAATTCTTTGTCATATCGTATTTTTTAACGATTCTGTATGTCTCATCAACGCATAAAGGAATCTGTTTGTCTCTGACAGTTATATATGGGAAAGCGGAATATTTGTGACAAACACGAACTAAATCCTCAAGTTCCGTAACTTTTGGATAATAACCATATTTCTCTTTAGCAGCTTCCACTGCATATTCCAAAGACTTACATTCAGCGTAGGTCATATCGGATATTTCTCTATGTTCAACGCCCTTAATTCCGATTTCAAGAACTCTTCCGTTTTCATCAAAATCGAAAGACGGGTCATGACACATAATGAGTTTGCCGTCTGAAGAAGGAGTTACATCTCCCTTTACTCCGTCAAAACCAAGCTTGCATGCAGTTTCATAAAGCTCTACTGTATTCCATGGAACATCCTCAAGGTCTACAAGTTTGGAATATGATATATTTATTACTTTGCTGTTAATTTTTTCAAACACAAAAATCCCTCCGCTATTTAACGTTTAAATTTACTTTACTCTCATTATAGCATTCTTTTTTTATTTTGGCAATTCCGAAAAATTGCTGAATTTTTCTTATTTGTTTCGCATTATCTACGCGGAGCCGTACTGTCTGTCACCTTTTCATCTGAATATAACTAACTTGCCTGAGCCCGAGCAGATATGTAGGACACAAGCTCTGCAATCTGGGAACGGTCGGAAAAATCTCCGTCTGCATCACAAAGCTCAACTAAAAGCTTTTCCATCTCGCTCGGATTCTTCTTGGAAGACATAATTTTCTTTAAAGTTTTAAGGGCAGTCCTATGTACAGCGCTAAGCTCAGCCATAACCATTTTACCCGTAAAATTGAAAAGCTTTATCTGGCTTGGAACTCCGCTCTTAAAGTTCCTTTCAATAACCAGCTTGTCGTAATAATCCCGACAATCAAGAGGCGTAATCCCTGTTGTATAAATCGCAATTTTCTTGTCTTTGAGTTTGTCGATATTTTTAGTGATAAGACTTACGCCGTTTATAGCCTCAGCGTAAAGTCCACCCCCATATATTATGGTATCGTATTTTTCAAGTTCGTCTATTGTAACTTCTCTGGCGTCGGCTACCTTGCAGTTAAGCTCCTCCCCTATCCATTCTGCATAACTTTTAGTCGAGCCATATTTAGTTTTATACACAACAATTGCATTCATATAAAAACCTCCATATCAGTTGATTATAGCATATATTTTAAGTATTATCAATAAAGTTTATTAATTTTCTTCACAAAAAAGAACACATCGAAAGATGTGTTCTTTTTTATCAGATACATGAATAAAGCGCATTTTTTATCTCGCTCTGAATCTTGCCATCCCAGTTGTGAATATGCTGAAAATATGTAAGAGAAATTTTATTTTCAGGGTCAACCAGTGAAAATGCACCGGCAGCACCGTCCCAGCCAAATTCTCCAAGAGGACTTGGCGAATTGCTTGTGACAGGATCTGTGTGCACCCTTACCCCTAAGCCGTAACCATATCCGGGTTTGAAAGAATTAAAATCTTCGCATTGCTGACCTTTCATCTGATTTGTTCGCATAAGCTCAATAGTTTCTGAGGCCAGAATCCTCTTGCCATCCTTGCTTACTCCACCGCAAGCGAGAGCATCCAGGAAAGCGGCATAATCCTCAGGGCAGGATGTAAGCCCTGCACCCCCACATTCATAATCCTCCGATAGAATATACATGCACTCCATAGGCACTCTTTTAGGGATTCTGTTCTCGTCATAGATATATCTTGCTGCCATTTTGGAAAGTCGCTCTTCGTCCTTAGGAACTCCAAAAAATGTATTATTCATTCCCAACGGCTGGAAAACATTCTTCTCCATATATTCCCCGAACTTCTCCCCTGACCACACTTCAATCAGCGCCCCAAGAACATCGTGACAAAGGCTGTATTGAAATCTCGTTCCCGGCTCAAAGCATAAGCATTTATTGGCAAACGCACCAACAAGCTCCCTTGTGCTTGTCTTCCCTTGGGCAAGGCCCTCCATTATGGCATCGTCCTTTAAGGCATAGTCAAGACCTGCGCTCATCGTGAACAAATGCTTGATTAAAATCGGGTTTTTTGCATATGCGATTTGCTCAGCCTTTGAGCTTTGCCCAAAGTCTCCGCCTGTTGTGATTTTTTTAACCTCTTCAGCGCTTATCTCTGTATTGGCTATCTTCATTTTCTCAAATTCAGGCAAATATTTATATAACGGGTCATCCATTTTATATTTGCCCTGCTCGAAAAGTTGCAACGCCGCTGTGCATGTAAGCATCTTTGTCATTGAGTATATAAGATAAAGCTCAGTCCCGTTCATTTCTTTATTATTTTCAATGTCGCTCATGCCTGTAAAATATCTGAATACCTTTTCGTGCTCTTTATAAACAATACAGTCCACTCCCGGCGCCTTATATTCTTCCACAAGCTTATCCATACAGTTTTTTAACTTTTCAAAATTCATTCTATCACCTTTTTTCATATTTTTTGCCGTTGCTATCCCATTATAAGCTGATAAGCAATCCTCGGCGATCCGTCTTCTAAATATATAATGCCACACCTTATAAACCCAAGCTTCTCCACCACATGTTGCATTGTCTTGTTCTTTTCATGAGTATCTATTCTAAGATTTTGGATAGTCTTTTGGCAATACTCAACCGCCATTTTAACAACCCCAGACACAGTTCCGTCACTGGCTATGCGGTGGATTGTTCCATAAGGCTCATCGGAAAGCCATTCGCCGTCTTCTATATAGGAATATGTAGGGTCGGCGCCCAATATAAAGGCAAACACAAAGTGTATCTCCCCATTATCGCCCTCCCCAACGAAAAGCTCCCCTTTTTTTATATCGTTTTCCAATAGCTTTCTTTGAGGC
>JAFSBJ010000187.1 GCA_017437345.1 Clostridia bacterium
ATTCTATGCTCAGAAAGCGCGTGACGATGGATATGTTCAGATTGCGGAAATATTTGAAGAAACAGCCCACAACGAAAAAGAGCATGCCGAAATCTGGTTTAAGCTGATAAACGACGGACTCGGTTTTACTCAGGGCAATCTTGAAGATGCCGCAGGTGGTGAGCATTATGAATGGAGCGAAATGTATGCCGGATTTGCCAAAACTGCCGAAGAAGAAGGCTTTACCCGCATTGCCACTCTTTTCAAGCTTGTTGCCAATATTGAAAAAGAGCATGAAATCCGCTATAGAACCCTTCAGGCAAATGTAGAAACAAATAGAGTCTTTGAAAGAGACAGCGAAATTCAGTGGATATGTATTAACTGCGGTCATATTCATAGCGGCAAAACACCACCCAAACAGTGTCCTGTATGCGAAAAGAATCAAAGCTACTTTAAAGAAAGGGAACAAAACTATTAAAGTCATTATTGACATTTTTATAAACTATATTATAATTGTTCTGTGGGCGGGTTCCATACCCGCCCATAGTATATTCCGGTGGTGATACATTTGAAAGGCCTCTACATACACATTCCTTTTTGCTTAAAAAAATGCAATTATTGTGATTTTGCTTCATATCCTTCATGTATTTCAATGTCAGGTGAATATATTTTGGCTGTTAAAAATGAAATGAAGCAGTATAAAGGCGAAAGAATAGACACAGTTTATTTTGGAGGCGGAACACCAACCCTTCTTGCAGCTTCTGAGCTAAACAGTATTCTGGACTCTGTATTTTCAGAATTTCAGCTAAGCCCATCTGCAGAAATAACAATAGAAGCAAATCCCTGTACAATAAATAAGGATAAATCCTCCGAGCTAAAAGGAATGGGGTTTAATCGCGTCAGCCTTGGAGCACAAAGCTTTATAGATGATGAGTTAAGGCTTCTGGGGCGGAAACATAGCTCCATCCAGACCATAGAAGCCTATGAAAGCCTTAAATCAGCCGGATTTAATAATATCAGCCTTGATCTTATGTATGCACTTCCGAATCAGACTATGGAATCTCTTAGCACTTCCATCGGGCAGCTGCTAAAATTAAAACCACAGCATATATCATGTTATGGTCTTAAAATTGAAGAACAAACCCCTTTTTATGGAATGCTTAAAAAAGGAGAAATAAAAGAAAAATCAGATGATGAATATGCCGATATGTATGAAGTGATATGTGATAGTTTGTCTTATGCATCTTATAGCCAATATGAGCTTTCCAATTTTTCACTTCCCGGATTTGAATCCAAGCATAACCTTAAATACTGGACAAATCGTGAGTACATAGGCATAGGTCTTGGCGCATCATCATACTATAAAGGTAAAAGATACACCCATACCACCGATTTTGATGAATATCTAAAAAACTATGAAAATGCCGAAGAATTTGAGCTTTCGTCTGACGATAAAATGAGCGAATATATGTTTTTGTCTCTGCGTCTCACCAAAAGGGGAGCAATTAAAAAAGAATTTGAGTCAAGTTTTGGCGTGGAAATAAATAAAGCATTTCCCGATGCTATAAACAAGCATTTAAAAACAGGAATGCTTCTTGATTTAGGCGACAGATATGTTTTGTCTCCTAAAGCTTATTATATATCAAATTCAGTTCTTTGCGATTTTGTATGATAAGTAAGTCTGTACTTGCATTATAGATGTCTATATTTAATAAAAATATCACTAATCCTTGACAAATAGTGGGAATAGTGGTATTTTATTTATGTTAGCACTCATTTGCTCCGAGTGCTAAAAACAAAAAATAATATACCGGATGAGGAGGTGAACTGATGGAACTCAGCGAAAGAAAAAAGAAGATTCTTCAGGCTATAATAGATGACTATATCGTTACTGCAGAGCCTGTCGGTTCCCGTGCGATTTCTAAAAGGGATGATTTGGGACTTTCTAGTGCCACAATCAGAAATGAAATGGCAGACCTTGAAGATATGGGGTATCTTGTAAAACCGCACACATCAGCGGGCAGAAT
>JAFSBJ010000188.1 GCA_017437345.1 Clostridia bacterium
AAACTCAGATGTTTAATTTTGTCGTTGATAATATTGAGTTTGTTGTAAAAAGGTCATATCCGCCAAACAGCAGCTACTCTATTTCCAAGAAAAATACATACAGATTGGTTTATATTTTGGAAGGCTCGGCGGCTTTCTGCTTTGAAAACGAAAAAATGATCTCGAAAAAAGGAGATATTCTTCTCCTTGCCCCTGCCAACGACCACGAAGTTAAAGTTATAGGAGACGAAAACTACGCCTTTATATCTATGTCCTTTTCCGCGGAGATTTCCCATTTCTTCTCTGTTTATCAGGCCAACAAACCTGAGGCAGAGGAAATTTTCAAAAATGCTTACAGGCTTTTCACTATGAATGATGAATACAAGCAGTTTTATGTTAAAGGATATATTTATCCCCTTGTTTGCGACATCATTAAAGAGAATAATCCTATCGTTTTTTCAAAGCCTGAAATTGAGAGAGTTATCGTCTTTATAAACCAGAATTACTGCAACAAAATAACCTTAGATGAGCTTTCCGAGATAAGCGGATACAGTCTTACTCACTTTAAAAGACTTTTCCTTGAACACACAAAAACTTCTCCCAAAAAATACATAAATCATCTTCGGATAAATAAGGCCAAAAACCTGCTTAAATCCAATTTATTTACCATAAGCGAGGTTGCCGTCCGGTGCGGTTTTGAGAACATTTATTATTTCTCAAATGCCTTCAAAAAGGAAACGGGACTATCCCCAAAAGAATATATGAAAAAATAGGTTGTCAAAATCGACAACCTATTTTTTATAGTATCTTTTCCATTCCTATTTTTTGAGGGACAAGTCCCATTTTTTCGTAGAATTTAAGGGCGTCCGTATTACAAGACCAGACATTTAAGGTCAGGTTATAAAAACCCTCTTTCTTTGCAAAATCAAGGACATATTCATATAATTCCTTGCCTATATGCTGTCCCCTTGCACTTTCGTCGACACAGAGGTCATCAATATAAAGAGTTTTTATATCGGTCAAAATATTGTTATCTTTATGCTGCTCAATAATACAAAAGGCATATCCTGTAACCTCTCCCTCATCTTCTGCTACGAAAATCGGTCTTTCATCATCGGCAATAATTTTTAGAAGTTCCTCGTCGGTATATTTTTTTGAGTTCGGCTTAAATATATCGGGTCTTCCATTATGATGCACCATAAGCACCTGACAAAGAAGCTTGTTTATATCATTTAAATCTTTTTCTTTTGCTCGTCTTATAATCATTTTATTTTCGCCCCTCCACTATTCCATAAATCGCACTGATAATTGCATAAGGAATTAACAAAATCAGGCAAACAACCGTCCAGATTGGCGGGAGAAATACACTTATAAGGAAGAGAACCCCCATAATGACTGTTGCAAAACCGATAAAGCGATTGATTTTCTTGGCTTTTTCAGTGCTTAAATCATAATTTTTGATATAGTCGAATTTCGGCAGATAATTACCTATAACCATCAAAATAGCCGCTACCAGAACACCTGCAACTTTTCTCATATCAAAATTCCAGCCGAGTCCATATCCCAGAGTTGCTACATATAATGCCACCGTAACAAAAGGAACAAGCCACTTGATAACTCTATCAATTTTGGCTTTTTCTCCGTATTTATGTGCATTTATGTCATTTACAAAACAGCCGACAGTTTGCAACACCACCATCAAAAAAGGCAGCCCGAAAACAACAAAGCCTTTTGAGGCAAAATTGTCAGGCTCTCCGTATATATTAAAATGAATTGCCAGCGTTTCGGGGAGTTTTTCCCACAGAGCAAGACCTAAAAGTATAGGCAAAAGGCAAACAACGCTTGTTATAAGCCATATTTTCCATTTGAAATATTTCATTCTTTTTTACCTCCCGTCATAGAGTCCTTTTCAAAATAAATTCTATCACCCCTTTTTCTCTTTGTCAATAAAAAATCCCGGTTATCCCGGGATTTCTTTATTAATTACTTTTCTCAAAGTTCTTTGTGCCTACTTCATAGATATTGCAAATAAGCTTTTGAATTTTAAGAGCTTCTCTTCCGCTTATGGCAGGCTCAGTGTCAGTTTCAACAGCTTTATAGAAATCTGCAATCTGGCGGATATGCTGAAATCCCCAGTAATCCTTGCCGTCTTCATAAACAACATCAGGGTCAACGGAAGTTTTTGCGCTGAAACAACTGCCGTCATTCATAATGATTTCGGCATTGTCATAATCCATTATGACCTTTCCGTTTTCACAGAGAAGTCTTATCTCAATAGGGTCGTCACAGCCATAGTTATTCATTGCCCAAAAACCAAGGGTTGCTCCGTTTTTATATCTTATAAAACCTTCCGCTGTATCGTCAACTTCCATAATGGAGTGCCCACGGTTAGAAAGATGAGCCTGAACACTTTCAACTTCGTCATTTATAAACCAGTTGGCAAGGTCAACAGAATGGATTGCCTGGTCGATTAAAACACCGCCGCCCTCTTTCTCCCATGTGCCTTTCCAATCGGAGAGGCTGTAATATTCATCAGGCTTGCACCAAGTCAAAACAACTCTTGCTGAAATTACTTTTCCCAGCGTGCCGTCTTCAATCTTTTCTTTAACAAGCTTTGATGCATCGTTATATCTGCACTGGAAGATAATCCCGTATTTGACATTGTTTTTCTCTGCAAGTTCGACATTTCTAAGACCATCTTCATACTTTATGCTCATTGGCTTTTCACAAAGAACATGAACCCCTGCTTCGATTGCATATTTTGAAATAATAGGATGGAGATAATGAGGAACGCAAACATGGACAACATCAATATTATCCTTGTTTATCATTTCCTTATAATCATAATAAGCTTTGCAGTTATATTTTGCCGCGGCCTTATCGGCACGATCCTTTTTAATATCGCAAACGCCAACTATTTGTGAATTTTCCAAATGATGGGCGCTTGTTGCGTGCATTGTAAAAATATTTCCGCATCCTACAATTCCTACCCTAAGCATTCTTTATTTCCTCCAATACATAGTTAAGGGAAGATGCTCCATCACATAATATTGCTCTTTCAACTTTTGTGTTATTCTTTGCACAGTCTGTGAAGTATACAAGCTCGTTATAGTATCCGCCTAAGTCAGAAACATTTCCGCCTTCAAAGCCGTCTCCCGCAACTTCCTGCTTTTCAATCTTGATTTCTTCCGCCTTATCGGTTGTATAAAGCATAAACTTACCGCCTGCATTTTCAACAACACCCTTTTCAAACACAACTCTGAATGTTGCTTCAAAAGGATGTGTCCCCGGAAGAGCCCATGTTCCCTCAACGCTTACAACGAAATCGTCATAAACCAAGAGAGAATTAATGTATGAAGCCTGTTCCCCTGCTATATTCTTAACTGATTTAATTTTGTTTGGTTTGCCGAACTGGGAAAGAACATAGTCCATATCGTGGATATGTAAATCCTGAGCCGCTCCGCCTGAAAGCTCATTCTTTAAGAGCCAGTCATTCCAGCCCCATGTCGGAATTGGACTTAATCTTCTGAAATTAGCATTTAAAATTTTGCCAAGCTCACCTGACTTAATAATTTCAGCAAGCTTAACATATTCATCCCAGAATCTTATAACCTGACCAACCTGAACATTTGCGCCTGTTTTCTTAGCAGCCTTAATCATCTGCGCTCCCTGCTTTTTAGTCAGTGCAACAGGCTTTTCAACGAAAACATATTTTACTTTATCCATAGCAGCGATTGCATATTCGCTGTGGAGATATGTTGGAAGACAGATATCGATAACATCAACATCTGCATTATTTATTAAGTCGTAGCCGTCAGCATAAATTTCAGCCTTTGTTCCCTCTGCCAATTTCTCTGCACATTCGCGTCTTAAATCAGCAAAAGCCACAACCTCAACACCCTCTATATTTTTGTAGCAGTTAGCGTGCATTGTTCCCATAAATCCGCAACCGATTAATCCAACCTTTAACATAATTATTTCCTCCCTAAAATTTTGTCCATTGAATAAGATGTATTATAAAGAATAGCCTCAGGATAATGTGTATACGGCGGGAGCATTTCCGCTGTAACCCAACCGTCATAGCCGATTTTATCAAACTGTGCCATAACATTCGGCCAGTTAACTTCTCCTGCGAGGAGGTCAACAAAGCCGTGTAAATCCCCTGCTGCCCGTCTGTAATCCTTAA
>JAFSBJ010000019.1 GCA_017437345.1 Clostridia bacterium
AATTATAACCGACATTTCCGTTTCAAACGAAGAAGCAGTTAAAATGATTGAGAGCACACCTATCCCCCATGACAGTGTTGCTAAAATAAGCTGTAAGAAGCGTTGGTATGCAAGAACATCCAACCACAAGTTCAATGTTGTTGTTATCGACTGCGGAATTAAGCTTAACATTATTGAAAAGCTTAAAGAAAGAGGCTGTAATGTTACAGTTGTTCCTTATAACACAACGGCTAGCGAAATTGAGTTTATGAACCCTGACGGCGTTTTCGTTTCAAACGGTCCGGGAAGCCCTGAGGATGTTCCTGAAATTGTTGAAACAGTTAAAGCGCTTATTGGAAAATATCCAATCTTCGGTGTTTGCCTTGGCCATCAGATTATAAACCTCGCTTACGGCGCAAAGGTTTGCAAGCTTAAATTCGGACACAGAGGTTCAAACCACCCGGTTAAGAATCTTATAACAGGCAAAATCGATGTGGTTTGCCAGAATCACGGCTACGCTGTTGATGAAAAATCCTTAGAGAAAACAAAACTTACCCTTACCCATATAAACATTTTAGACGGCACAGTTGAAGGAACTGCCTGCCCCTCTGACAAGGTTTACTCCGTGCAGTATCTTCCTGAAAAACAGCCGGGACCAAACCCAGTTAAATGCTTATATGACCAGTTTGTTGATATTATGGAAGGGGGAAATATAAATGCCTAAGCGCAAGGATATAAAAAAGGTTTTAGTTATCGGCTCAGGCCCGATTATTATCGGTCAGGCAGCAGAGTTCGACTATGCAGGAACTCAGGCTTGTCTTGCTCTTAAAGAAGAGGGCTATGAAGTTATTTTGGTTAACTCAAACCCAGCGACAATAATGACAGACACAACCATTGCCGACAAGGTTTATATGGAGCCTCTTACTCTTGAATATGTTGCAAAGATTTTAAGATATGAGCGTCCTGACGCTATCGTTCCCGGAATCGGCGGACAGACAGGCTTAAACCTTGCTATGCAGCTTGCAAGAAAAGGAATTCTTGCAGAGTGTCAGGTTGAGCTTTTAGGAACAAGCTGCGAAAGTATCGAAAGAGCCGAAGACAGAGAGCTTTTCAAAGAACTTTGTGAAGAGCTTGGCGAACCCGTTCTTCCATCTTTAATCGCAACGAGTATGGAAGAAGGTATCAAAGCCGCAGAAGAAATCGGCTATCCGGTTGTTCTTCGTCCTGCCTTTACTCTTGGCGGAACAGGCGGCGGTTTTGCCGACAACGAAGAAGAACTTTGCGAAATAATGAAAAACGCTCTTCAACTTTCCCCCGTTGGTCAGGTTTTGGTTGAAAAGAGCATCAAAGGTTATAAAGAAATCGAATTTGAGGTTATGCGCGACAGCAACGATACTGCAATAACAATTTGTAGTATGGAAAATATGGACCCTGTTGGTATCCACACAGGTGACAGTATTGTTGTTGCTCCTGCTCAGACCTTAACAAGCAAGGAATATAATATGCTCCGCGATGCGGCACTTCGCCTCATCCGTGCCCTTAAAATCGAGGGTGGCTGTAATGTTCAGTTTGCTCTTGACCCACAGTCATTTACCTATTTCGTAATCGAGGTTAACCCACGAGTTTCCCGCTCCTCTGCTCTTGCATCAAAGGCAAGCGGATACCCAATCGCAAGGGTTACAGCAAAGGTTGCGGTTGGTATGACACTTGACGAGATTAAACTTGCAAACATTCCTGCAAGCTTTGAGCCGTCTCTTGACTATGTTGTTACAAAGATGCCTCGTTTCCCATTTGATAAGTTCGCCAAGGCTTCAAACAAGCTTGGAACTCAGATGAAGGCAACGGGCGAAGTTATGAGCATCGGCAGAACTTTGGAAGAAAGTCTTCTTAAAGCTATCCGATCCCTTGAAATCGGGGTTTGCCATATTTATATGTCAAAGTTCGACCAGAGCAAAATGTCTGTTGATGACCTTTTAGCTTACATTGCAGAGGGCACAGACGACAGAATTTATGCCATCGCTCAGCTTATGTGGCTGGGAGTTGACCACAGCAGAATTTGCAATATAACCCATATCGATATGTTCTTCCTTGACAAAATCAAAAACATTGTTGACCTTGAAAGAGTTTTAGAGGCCGAAGAAAACATCGGTAATATTGACGCTCTTAAAGAGGCTAAGAAGACGGGATTTTCCGATAAATATATCGCTCACCTTTGGAAAACCGATGAGGATGCAATTTATAATCTCCGTAAGGAAAACAGCATCTTCCCTGTTTACAAGATGATTGATACTTGCGCAAGTGAGTTCCCTGGCTACATCCCTTATCTCTACTCAACTTATGAAGATGAGAACGAATCAATTGTCAGCGACAAGAAGAAAATTATCGTTTTGGGTTCAGGTCCTATTCGTATCGGTCAGGGCGTTGAGTTTGACTATTCAACAGTTCACGCAGTTAAGACCATCAAGGAATACGGCTATGAATCAATTATAATCAACAATAACCCTGAAACAGTCTCAACAGACTACACAACAAGCGACAAGCTCTATTTTGAGCCTCTCACCGTTGAAGATGTTATGAATATTGTTGAACTTGAAAAGCCGATGGGCGTTATCGCATCCCTTGGCGGACAGACTGCAATCAACTTAGCTGAGCCACTTATGAAGCGCGGTGTTAAGATTATCGGAACAGATGTTGACGCTATTGAAAGAGCTG
>JAFSBJ010000189.1 GCA_017437345.1 Clostridia bacterium
AAAACAATGGAAGAAAATAATGTTCTCACTTTCTATGATGAAAATAATGAAGCTGTAGAGCTTGAAATCATTGATTCATTTGAGCTTGCAGGAAAAAAATATGCAGCACTCACAACTCCTGAAGATGCAGATTCAGAAGAATCAGAGGTTTATATCATGCGCATCGAAAGCGAATCATCCGGCGAGGATGTTTTCGTTACTGTTGATGATGATGATGAACTCGACCGTGCATTTGAAATGTTTAAAGACAGATGCGGTGAGGAATATGACATCTTAGACTGATAGCTTTATGTCATAGATGTTATTTGTGTTTTTCCCTGCGGTGTACGAATAAAAGGATTTTATTTTAACCGATAAGATTAGAACGGAATCCTATCTCTGGTTGTGGCTGTAGACCGTACTTGTATACGGAAACTTTTAAGCAACCAGGCGGAGTCCACCTGCGTAGCAGGTTAAAAATATGTCCTGAGTAACGGCTCTGCGGGGTTAACTAAATTATAAAGCCAAACAGTGATGTTTGGCTTTTTTTCCATATTACATTTTAAGGGGTGTTTATCTTGTTTAATCCAAATTATGAAATGTTCAAAAGTATGATACTGGGAAAACGCGTTGCTGTTTTAGGTCTTGGCATCAGCAATATTCCGGCTATAGAGTTTCTTTCGGAAAGAGGCGCTCTCATTATCGGATGCGATAAAAAGCCTGCCGATAAATTTGATAAAAATGCTTTTGAAATAATGAAAAAAAGCTGTATAAAAATGCACCTTGGCGATGACTATCTTGATCATCTGGATGATGCCGACATCATAATAAAATCCCCCGGGATAAAGGTAAGCGAACCCCAGATTCAAAAAGCAATATCAGATGGTAAAACCGTCACAAGTGAGATAGAAATCTTTATGTCACTTTGTCCCTGCAAGGTTATAGGTGTAACCGGAAGTGATGGCAAAACCACCACCACCACCCTTATCTATGAGATGCTTCGCCACGAAGGCTACAGAACCCATGTTGGCGGAAATATTGGCAAACCGCTTCTTTCACAGCTTGAAAATATCTGTGAAGAAGATATGGTTGTTTTGGAGCTTTCGAGCTTTCAGCTTCAGACAATGCGCCTTTCACCCGATATATCTGTTGTAACAAATATTTCTCCTAATCATCTTGATTACCATGTTGATATGGCAGAATATATTGATGCCAAGGCAAATATTTTTAAATTTCATAATGAAGATTCCAAGCTTGTTGTCAATGAGGATTGCGAAATAACAAATAATTTCAAGAATTCCTATAAATACAAAACAGATAGCTTCAGCAGAAAAACTCAGACCGAAGGCGCTTATGTAAATGATGGATATATATTCTATCGTGGCAGAAAAATTCTGGATATAGCCCGTATAAAAATCAGCGGGTGGCATAATGTTGAAAACTATATGGCGGCAATATGCGCTCTTGACGGGTTTGTAAGTGATTCAACAATTAACCATGTTGCATTTAATTTTGGCGGAGTAGAGCATCGTATGGAATTTGTGAGAAATCTTGATGGTGTCGATTTCTATAATGATTCTATTGGCTCTTCCCCCACAAGAACCATAGCAGGCCTTAGTGCGCAACCTCCCGGCGATATTGTTCTTATAGCCGGAGGATATGATAAAAACCTTGCTTTCGGAACTCTTGCTGATAAAATCGTGGAGCGTGTGGGTGTTCTTGTTTTAATGGGTGCAACAGCCGATAAAATAGAAAACGAAGTAAAAAATGCCCAGATAGGCAAGAGAAATGTCCCCGTTGTCCGTGCTGAAAATATGGAAAATGCAGTTAAGTCATCCTTTGCCATGGCAAAAGGACTATGCAAGGGAGAGAATAAAGTATCTGTAATTCTTTCGCCTGCGTGTGCAAGCTTTGATATGTATAAAAACTTTGAAGAAAGAGGAAACGATTTCAAACAGATTGTTAACTCTTTGTAAAATTTATAAGGTGATTATTATGCGTCTTATTGAATATATTGAAAAATTATCTTGCCATAATGCAGTTTCAGGGCATGAACATAAAGTTTCCCTATATCTTAAAAAAGAGCTTGAGAGCCTGCTTTATGAGGTTAATATAGATAATCTGGGAAATGTTATAGCATGTAAAAAATCCAAAAACAGCTGTGGCTCTGTGATGCTTGAAGCTCATATGGATGAAATAGGTCTTATGGTCAAGAAAATATCAGAAGGTGGATTTCTTGAAGTTGTTCCCGTTGGCGGAATAGATCCAAGAATACTTCCGGGCAATAGCATTGTTATTCATACCAATAATAAAGACTATAGCGGCGTAATCGGTGCAAAACCACCTCATATGATGAGTGCTGAAGAATATGAACAGGTGATAGGGTTTGATAAGCTCTTTATAGATGCAGGCTTTGATTATGACTTTGCCAGAGACAATGTTCCTCTTGGAAGCGTTGTAACATTTGATTCGGAATTTATCAGCCTAAAGGGCAATCAGCTCTGTTCAAAATGTATGGATGACAGAGCATCTGTCGCAGTTCTTTTAGATGTTGCCGCAAAGCTTTCAAAAATTGAGCTTAATTATGACCTGTATATATGCATCTGTGTTCAGGAGGAGGTCGGTCTCAGAGGCTCGGGCGTTGCAGCATATAGTGTAAACCCCGATTTTGCCATTGCGATTGATGTTACCCATGCCAAAACTCCTGATGATTCCAAGCCGGAATTTAAATGCGGCTCAGGGATTGCTGTGTGTAAGGGACCAAATATTCACCCTGACCTTGTAAAATCGTTTATAAATCATCTTGATAAACATGAGATTCCCTACGACACCGAAATCGAAGGCGGCAACACAGGAACCGATGCCTGGGCTATCCAGATTGCCCGCGAAGGAATTCCTGTCATGCTTTTGTCGCTTCCGCTGAAATATATGCATACTCCCGTTGAAACCCTTTCGCTTCTGGATTGCGAATCGCTTTCAAATGCCCTGGAGTCATATTTAAAATCCTTCAAAAGAACGGAGGATGTTTTATGTTTTTAAAAGACTTAACAGAACTAAATGGCGTTTCCGGAAATGAAGGTGGCGTTGCAGAATATATCACATCTGCCATATCAGAATATGCCGATTCGGTAACAAAAGATTTCATAGGAAATGTTGTTTTCTTAAAAAAAGGGAATAACCCTTCCGGAAAGAAAATAGCTGTTTTTGCCCATATGGATGAGGTAGGCTTTATCGTCACAGGGATAACAGATGACGGATATATAAAGTTTGCTCAGGTTGGCGGACTGGATGACAGAATTCTTTTAACTCAGAGAGTAACCGTTGGTGAAAATAGTGTTAAAGGTATCATAGGAATAAAAGCTGTTCATCTTCAGTCATCTGATGAAAGAAAAAGAGTTATAAAAACAGATGATATGTATATCGATATAGGTGCCGAAAGCAAAGAAGAAGCGCAGAAATATGTAGCCAAAGGCGACTATATATCTTTTGATTCTCCGTTTGTAAATCTTTATGGTTCCCGCATCAAAGCAAAAGCTATTGACGACAGAGCCGGCTGTTCCATAATGATGGAGCTTATAAAAAATAACTATGATGAAGATATATATTTTTGCTTCACAGTTCAGGAAGAAACAGGACTCAGAGGCGCATCGGTTCTTTCAAGACGCATCAATCCCGATGTGGCATTCATTCTTGAAGCAACAACAGCATCCGACACAGCCTTTTCAAAAGAACAGCTCTATTCAACCACTCTTGGTAAAGGTCCCGTTATAACCATGATGGATAGGGGAGCTTATTCAGATAAAAAGCTCAATAAGTTTGTAGCAGAAACTGCCGGGTTAAATAATATAGCTTTTCAGTACAAGCTTTCTTCAAATGGCGGAAATGATGCCAGAGCTATCCAGACGGGAGCTTCGGGATGCAGAGTGTGTTCAATATCGCTTCCCTGCAGATATATTCACTCCCCGGTCTGTGTCGCAGACAGCAAAGATTTTGAAGCAATGAAAAATCTTGTGGATAAGGTGCTTAATAGGATTCATGAATTTTCCCAAAAGGAGGTTTGTTAAATGGAGCTTTTAAAAAAACTAACCCATATAACCGCAGTTTCAGGAAATGAGGAAAGCATATTTTCTAATATAGTTTCCGAGCTTGGCGATTATGCAGACGAAATATATACAGATAGTCTGAATAATATTATTGTTCATAAAAAAGGTGACGGAAAAAAACTTATGTTTTCTGCCCATACCGATGAAATCGGAATTATGGCAAACTATATTGATGATAAAGGCTTTATTCGCTTTGCAACAATAGGCGGCGTTGATTTATACACCTCTTTGTATCAGAGAGTGGTATTTCAGAATGGAACCATTGGCACAGTATGTTTTGAAAATAAAACTGATATTAAAAAAGATTTAAAAATTCAGAATATGTATATAGACATAGGCGCATCATCAAAGGCAGAAGCTCTGAATCTTGTTAAACCCGGAGACACAGCTTCCTTTGTGGGAGATTTTTGTGAAAGAGAGGAAACGGTTGTTTCCAAAGCTCTGGACAACAGAGCCGGAGTGTATATTCTTTGTGAGGCAATAAAGCGCATAAAAAATTCCCCCTTTGATCTTTACTTTGTGTTTTCTTCTCAGGAGGAAATCGGTCTTCGCGGAGCAAGGACTGCAGCCTATAATATTGAGCCCGATGTAGCCATAGCAGTAGATGTAACAGCAACCGGTGATACTCCCGAATGTGAAACTCTTGATATAAGCCTTGGTTTGGGTGCGGCAATAAAAATAATGGATAAATCCGTTATCTGTAATAAAAATGTAAGAGAGTCTCTTGAAAAATGCGCAAAAGAAAATAATATAGCATATCAGTTTGAAATCCTAACATATGGCGGTACCGATGCCGGTGCTATGCAAACAGTAAAATCAGGCGCAATGACAGGGGCAATATCGCTTCCTCTTCGCTATGTTCACACCCCCTGCGAAACAGCAAATAAAAAAGATATTGAAGCCTGCATAAAACTTGTTTCCGAATTTTGCATAAAAGACTTTATTTTATCTTGAAAAAGTGTTAGAATATAATATATTTATCATAAGGAAGGAATAAACAAATGAAAAAATTAATGCTTGGAAATGCAGCTGTTGCCCGCGGAGCATATGAAGCGGGTGTCAGAGTTTGTTCATCTTATCCCGGCACACCAAGTACCGAGATAACAGAGGTTATGGCAAAAATGTATGACGATGTATACACCGAATGGGCGTCAAATGAAAAGGTTGCCTGTGAGGTTGCTATCGGTGCTGCTTTTGGTGGTGCAAGAAGTATGACATGTATGAAGCATGTTGGTCTCAATGTTGCTGCTGACCCTCTCTATACCGCATCCTACACAGGAGTTAATGCAGGTCTTGTTGCAGTTGTTGCTGATGACCCGGGCCTTCATTCATCACAGAATGAACAGGACACGAGAAATCATGGCAGAGCTTCAAAGATTCCTGTTGTTGAACCGTCAGACAGTAATGAATGTAAAGAATTTATGAGAATGGCATATGACCTAAGTGAAAAATTTGACACTCCTGTCATTCTCCGTCTCACAACACGCGTTGCTCATTCTCAGAGTCTTGTTGAAATTGGAGATAGGGAAGAAAAAGAATTAAGAGATGTTGAAAAGAATCCCGGTAAATATGTTATGATGCCTGCTATGGCTAAAAAAAGACACGAATATGTTGAAAAACGCCTTGCTGATATATCTGAATATGGCTATGATTGCCCCTTTAATAAAATGGAAATAAATGACACAAAAATTGGTGTTATAACATGCGGCATATCCTATCAGTATGCAAAAGAAGCTCTTCCTGATGCAAGCTTTTTAAAGCTCGGCATCACATACCCCATAAGCGAAAAGCTTGTTAAAGAATTTGCATCAAAAGTTGAAAAAATCTATGTTATAGAAGAGCTTGATCCATTTATTGAAGATTTTTGCAAGAGCATAGGTGTTGAGGTTGTCGGTAAGGAAATCTTCACTCTCCTTGGCGAATATAATCCTCAGATGATTAAAAAAGCAATCCTTGGAGTGGATGCACCCGAATGTGCAAAGGTGGATGAAAGTATACCTGTTCGTCCTCCTGTTATGTGTCCCGGTTGCCCCCATAGAGGAATGTACTATGTTCTTAAAAAACTCGGTCTCACCGTTTGCGGTGACATAGGCTGTTATACCCTTGGCGCTCTGCCCCCTCTTGGTAGTGTGGATTATTGCGTATGTATGGGTGCCGGAATCGGAATGGCCCATGGTATGGAAAAAGCCCGCGGAAAAGATTTCACCAAAAAGCTTGTTGCAGTTATTGGTGATTCAACCTTTATCCACTCCGGTATAACAGGTATGATAGATGTTGTTTATAATAAAGGTATTTCCACCATCATCATTCTTGATAATTCCATAACAGGTATGACAGGTCATCAGCAGAACCCCACAACAGGCTTCACAATAAAAGGAGAACCAACTAAAAATGTTGATCTTGTAAAGCTTGCCAATGCTGTTGGAATAGAAAGAGTTACTGTGGCTGATCCTTTTGACCTTGATAATTTTGAAAAGATTGTTAAAGAAGAAATCTCCACAGATGAACCCTCTGTAATTATCTCACAGCGCCCCTGCGCACTCCTTAAAACAGTTAACTATGGAGCTCCCTGCGTTATTGATACC
>JAFSBJ010000190.1 GCA_017437345.1 Clostridia bacterium
ATATAAAAAATGTTGCTGTCATAGAAGAACTGAATATTGATTTTTTTAAAGGTCTTAGTGTTCTCACCGGTGAAACGGGTGCAGGTAAGTCAATTATTATTGATTCTATTGGTCTTTTAAAGGGCGACAGAGGCTCAAAATCCATTATCCGCTCAGGGGAAGAAAAAGCAAGGGTGGATGGCGTTTTTGATGCAGATATGGAAACCGCCCAAAAAATTGCCGACATCCTTGGCACCGAGCCGGAAGAAGAAATAATTATTTCCCGTCAGATTTCAGCCGATGGAAAGAATACAGTCAGAATAAATGGTGTTCCTGCAAATATAAATATGCTGAGGGAAATCGGCTCTTATCTTGTTAATATCCATGGTCAGCACGACAATGTGTCGCTGCTTCAGCCGAAAAACCACATAGAGTTTCTCGATAGCTTTGGCAAGGAAGAAATTTCGCCTGCTTTAATGGAATATAAAAGCTATTTTGCAAAGTGCGCAGAGCTAAGCGATAAAATATCTGCTATCGACACCGACGACAGAGAAAAGCTCCGCAGAAAGGATATGCTCCAGTTTCAGATTGCAGAGCTCGATGAAGCTTCTCTTGAAATTGGTGAAGATGAAAGCCTTATGGCAAGAAAGTCAGTTTTAGATAACAGCCAGAAAATTTGCGAAAACACCCGCCGCGCCTATGATGCCATCTATGGCTCAGATTCCGGCACAAGCTACGACAGCTTGTGGGAAGCGATAAATCTTCTTGAAAAAATAACCGGCTTTGATGACGAAATAGACAGCGTATATGATGCACTCTCAGATGCCGCCGATGTGATAAACGAAAAGGCAAGGGAATTAAGAAGAATAAATGACTCTCTTTCTTTTGATTCGGAAGAATCAGACGCAATTGAAGAAAGACTTGAATTAATAAGCACCCTGAAAAGGAAATATGGCAAAACCATAGAAGAAATAACAGAGTTTCACCAAAGAGCACGGTCAGAGCTTGAAGAAATTGAAACAAGCGACGAAAGGTTGGCATCTCTCAAGGAAGAACTGGAAAAAAACAAAAAAATATTAAAAGAAAAAGCAGAAAAGCTTTCGCTTCTCAGAAAAAAATATGCCGCAGATTTGTCGGAAAAGATTATGGCAGAGCTTAGCGAATTAAATATGGAAAAGGTTCAGTTCGGAATTCAGTTTGCCGCGCAGGAAAGCTTTAAATCAAATGGATGCGACGCGGTTGAGTTTACTGTCAGAACAAATGTGGGCGAGGAGGCAAAGCCCCTTGCAAAAATTGCATCCGGCGGTGAGCTTTCAAGAATTATGCTTGCAATAAAGAGTGTTTTAAAAAATTCCGACCCCATAGACACCTCGGTCTTTGATGAAATCGACACAGGCGTCAGCGGTGCTGCAGCTCAGAAGATTGGTGAAAAGCTAAAGAAAATGGCCGGAAACTCACTCGTTCTTTGCATAACCCATCTTCCCCAGATTGCCGCTCTTGCCGACAATCACTATCTTATAACAAAATCCGTTGAAGACGGAAGAACCCACACAAAGCTAAAGCTTCTTGATTTTGACCAAAGAGTTGATGAAATAGCAAGAACCCTTGGCGGTGCAACTGTTACCGATATAACAAGAGAAAATGCACGCCAGCTTCTTAAAAACAAATAAAAGAGGAAAAGAAAATGGAAAAAAGCTTTGAAAGACGCGATAAACACAATTATTATCTTGATATTGCAGAAACAGTTTTGGAAAGAGGCACATGCCTTCGAAGAAACTATGGTGCTATCATTGTTAAAAACGATGAAATCATATCATCGGGCTATGTTGGCGCGCCGAGAGGCAGAAAAAACTGCATCGACCTTAAGTATTGTATGAGAGAAAAGCTCAATATCCCAAGGGGGGAGCGCTATGAAATGTGCCGCTCTGTTCACGCTGAGGCAAATGCCATCATAAGCGCGAAAAGAGACCAGATGATAGGTGCTTCTTTATACCTTGTTGGAAAATATTTCGACACAAAAGAGCTGGTTGCCGATGCTACCTGCTGCTCAATGTGTAAAAGAATGGTTATTAACGCAGGAATAAAAGAGGTCATTGTAAGAGTCAGTCATGATGAATATAAAATATATAATGTTGACGACTGGATTAGCTTCGATGAATCTTTAGAGGGCGTATTCGGTTATTAATCCGGAATAGTTTTAAAAACCAAGGAGGAATTAAAATGCTGTGCAGAGTTTGTAAAAGAGAGCTTGGAGATAATGCTGTCTGCTCATTTTGCGGAGAGGACAACACTCCCTATATAGAAGCTGCAAAGGAAGAAATTGAAAAGAAATCTCTTTCTCAGAAGGTTCATGAAAAAACAGTTGAGAAAAAGATGGGCGAAAGAGAAATAAAAGCACAAACTGTTGCAAAAGTTAAATCAAAATACAGATATGACAAAAAGAAGGTTATAAGATTCTATGTCTGCGTGGTTGCAATCATAGCTGCAATCGCAGTTGCGGTAAGTCTTCTTATTCCAAATAAGGAAAAAGAAGAAATCCCCACAGGCGAAACTCTTTTCTCATCGGGAATGCTTGGTGTTTCTTCAAAGGGAGAATGGGGCTTTGTAAATATTGAAGATCCTTCGTTTTTTGCAATTGTTCCTCAGTTTACCCATATAAGCGACTACCACGGAGAGGTGGCAGCTATCTGCATCGACGGAAAATTCAGCTTTATAGATAAAGTGGGAACTCTTATATGTGAGCCTACCTTTGATTCTGTTGGTCAGTTTAGCGAAAATGGCTATATAGCTGTTGAAGAAGACGGAAAATGGGGTTATGTTGACATCAATGCCCAGTATGTTATAGAACCAAAGTTTGCCACAGCCCAGGGCTTTGGCGAGAATGGTATGGCGGCAGTTTCTGTTAGCGGAAGCTATGGCTACATAGGCGAAGACGGTGAATACACCATTGCTCCCCAGTATGATATGGCTCTTTCCTTTGGTGAAAATGGTCTTGCTCCTGTTAAGACAGACGGAAAATGGGGATATATTGATGAAACAGGCACAGCCTTTATCGAACCCAAATATGAAGAAGCCTATAGCTTCGAAAACGGATATGCTGTTGTTAAGCAGTATGGCGACTATGGTCTTATCGATTCCGAAGGAAAAATGGTTATCACCCCTCAGTTTGACGAAAGATTCTCCTTTGATTCCGACCTTGCCCTTGTTAAATCCGGCGAAAAATATGGCTATATTGACATAACAGGAAGCTACAAAATAAACCCACGCTTTGAATCTGCCGGAAGCTTTGGCTCTGCAGAGCTTGCCTATGCCCAGAGAGGCGACGGAAAATACGGATTTATTGATAAAAATGGTGATTATGCTATAAAGCCTGTTTATGAAGGTGCAAAAAATTTCTCAATGGGCCTTGCTCCTGTTAAAAAGGATGGTCTCTGGGGCTATGTTGATGCCGAAGGAAATGAAATTATAGAAGCAAAATATCTTGAAGCTTCCGAATTTTATGCCGATGGCTTTGCATGGGTGAGAAATGTTGATTCCAGCATCAGTATCATAAACACCGAAGGCAAAACAGCTATGCTTGAATCTGCAGCAGCAATAGATAATATATTAAGATAAAGCAAAATTCTTTTGCTGATAATCTGAAAAGGAGGCAGAATATATGAAATACTGTCCCGTTTGTAAAAGAAAAGCAGAGGGAAGGGTTTGCTCTTTTTGCGGAGCTGTTTTAGAGCTTGAGGAGCATTATAGTCTTAACCCTTATGAGAAAAAGGAAGAAACCGCCAGACTGCCGCAGAATCTGGCAGAGCAAAAAGCTTCCGCCCAGCCGAAAAAAAAGAAAGAAACCCGAAACGAAAAAAAACCACTTATTATTGCGCTTTGCGTGGTTCTGGTGATTATTGCGGTTCTGGTGGGTGTGATAATTTCGGTAAGCTCTGATATACGCGAGGAAAAAGAAATTGCCCGCACAAAAGGCACAATTGAAGAGATGAACTCCAGAGGCGAGAAGTATATGAAATCCGGCAACTATGAGGAAGCCGAAGAAATATACAAAGAGCTTATGGAAACTACCGACGATGACGAAGCAGAAATAATCTATAAGATTCTTTATAACTACAATATGGCAATCCGCAAGCTTGATGACTATAATGTGGAATCGGCAACAAGGTTTTTTGAAAAAATTCCAAAAGAATATGAAGACTATCCTATAGACGATGATGTAGAGTATTTAAGCGATGAAATAGCACGCTTCCAGACAGCGTTTGAGATTTTTGAAAGCATTGAAAACTTTATTTCTGATGACAACTATTCTGCTGCAAAGGAAGCAATAGAAATTCTTGATGAGGAAGCTCTGAGCAAGGAAAATAAAGAAAGACTCAATGAAATCAAGAAAGAAATAGAAAAAAGAGAAAAAGAAGAGATAGTTCTTTCCGAGCATGATGCAGAAGACCTTTTAAGGGGATATTGCGATGCAATGATAAAGGCAATAAATGACAATAATTTTGATGCTGTGGCACCCTATATATTTAAAAACACCGAAATGTATGCCCAGCAGAAGAGCCTTGTGGAAAAATGCAATGCCGAAGGAATAAAGGAAAAACTCAGCTCCTTTAAGCTTGAAAGCCTTACTAAAAAGCTTGACACCGTGTGGGAAGCAAAGGTTAAAGAGAGCGAAATCATAACATATGCAAATGGCGAAAGCAAGGAAAAAAGCTTTAGCTGGACATATACTATAGAATATATTGAATCTGAATTTTATTTAACAGGAATAAAATAAAACAAGGCTGAAAAATCCTTTATGGGTTTTTCAGCCTTGTTTACTTTATAGAAAATTACAACATTTAAGTTGTATTTATTTATACACTTCGAAGTTATTGCGTCATTTAATCAGAACGGTAAATTATTGTTTAGCGAACTATTCTACGCTGTAGAGACAGCCCTCCTTGCCTAAAGGAGGGGGACCGTCGGAGACGGTGGGAGGATTCAAAAATACTCATAGTTATACATTTTTAACATGTTTGAATAACGAATCCCTCAGTCTTTGCCTATGGCAAATCCAGCTCCCTTTAGGCAAGGGAGCCATTCGCACCGGCGTCAAACTCCCGGCTAAACAATAATTTATTTCTCAATTTCACACTCGAACGAAAAAGCCCCCTCATCAGTGGGAGAGAGGTGCGATTTATTGCACTTTTTTCCTTACTTATTCACTATTACCTATTAGTTTTTCCCTGCTTTTTTTCCGGAGCATTTTACATCTCCGTCCCCTAAGCTCTTGGGTGGGTCTTGTTGTATACCTCTCTAAGCCTTCCATGAAACATCTTTGCATACATCTGAGTTGTGGAAGCATCCTTATGCCCAAGCATTTCCTGAATAGAAATAAGGTCTGCCCCGTTTTCCATAAGATGAACAGCGAAAGAGTGTCTGAGGGTATGGGGAGTTATAGATTTTCTTATCCCTGCCTTTGCGGCATATTCTTTAATAAGCTTCCAAAGTCCCTGGCGCGACATAGCTGTGCCGCCGCTGCAGCTTACAAAAAGAGCTGTTTCATCTTCCTTTGCCATCATAGGTCTTGCCACGCCGATATAGCTTTTCGCGGCATTTACTGCAGGTTTTCCAAGAGGCACAATTCTTATGTCATTTCCCTTTGAACAGCGGATATAACCAAGGGTGGTATCTATATCGGAAACAGAAAGGGATATTAATTCGCTTACCTTCAGCCCCGAAGCATACATTATTTCAAAAATCGCCTTATCTCTTAAGCCTCTTGCAGATGAGATGTCGGGTGTTTCAAGAAGGGTTTCAATTTCATCTCTTGAAAGAAACTGCGGAGATTTTTGCTCCTTTTTAGGAGGCACAACATCTGCCGCCGGGTTTTTTGATATGGCATTATTTGAAAAAAGGAAGCCATAAAGCGATTTAAGAGATGCAATAGTCCGCATAACCGATGTATTTGCCCTGCCTTCATCCTGCATTGAGAGAATATAGGTTAAAATATGATTTCTTGTGGCAGATATAATGTCGATTCCGTCTTTTTCTATAAAAGAGGAAAAGCGTGCAATGTCTCTTTTGTAGCTGAGAATGGTGTTTTGTGAAACACTGCGCTTGTCCTGCAAATATTTTTCAAATTCATCTGTGATAAGTCTATTCATAAAAAATCTTCCTTCGTAATCAATTAAGGAGCCTGAGGCACACAGGCGATAAAGCCGCTTCAAGAAAGCTTACTAAGCATAAAAGCAGATATATAATAAAAATTTTGCCTATGTGGGCAAGGTGCTTTCTGCCTTTGTCCTGATATGTGAGCTTTTTTCTTTGCTTAAATAATATAAACGGATGCTCCAGACATTCGCCAAAGAGCAGAAATAGCGCCGGAAGCGATAAAAACAAAGGAAAAACAATTGCCCATATGCTTGCGCCGATTCCCTTTAGTCCAAAGAGCCTTATAAGAAACATAGATGTAAACCCTGCGGAAAAACCCTTGAAGCATATAAGGAGCAGCGTGGCGGGGAATAATATGAAAAACGATGATGAAATGCTTATAAAAAAGCAGTATTTAAAATTCGTTATAAGCCCGTTTTTAAAAATCACTCCAAAACCTTTTTTGGCATCTGCAAGAGATGTTATGTATTTCGCAACATCCTCGGCAATGTCCTTTTGAACACCAAATGCAAGATATATTCCAAAAAATGAAGCACATAGCCATAATATAAAGGAGATAGTTAAAAAGAGCTTGTGGTTTTTTATATATTCTTTTAAAAAATTCATATCCTCACCCTACAAAATAATATGCAGGAGTGAATTCTTTAATGAAATTATTTTTCCCTTGCCATTTTCTTTGCTTTTTCTGTGCAGGCGTCAACTGCTGAAATCACAGCGTCGCGAAAGCCCTTGTTTTCAAGCTGAGCCACAGCTTCAATGGTTGTTCCGCCCGGTGAGCAAACCATATCCTTTAATTTCCCCGGATGAATGGCAGAATCCATCATAAGCTTTGCGCTTCCCAGAACTGTCTGGGCAGATAAAAGGTATGCTGTTTCCCGGTCTATGCCATTTTTAACAGCCGCGTCAGAGAGCGCCTCCATAAACATAAAAACATATGCCGGCCCGCTTCCGTTGATGGCTGTGCAGGAATCAATGAGGTCTTCTTTAACTCTGGCTGTTTTTCCGCAGGAGGAAAATATTTTCTCCGCAGCGGCGGTGTCATCTTCGGTACAGTTTTTATTTGATGCCACAACAGTCATACCCTCTAAAGCTTTGAGGCAGATATTGGGCATAACTCTCACAGCTCTGATGCTTCCGAGAACTTTTTCTATTCTTTCTAATTTAAAGCCTGCGGCAATGGAAATAAAGAGCTTTTTTTCATAGCCTTCAGTTTTCTTTATTTCTTCAAGAACTGCTTCCATGGTGTTTGGCTTTACTGCAAGCACAATGCTCTGGCAGTTTTTAACAATATAATCTATTGAGACAGCCGAAACCCCCAGAGATTTTATATCATCAGATATTATTTTGTCGCAAACAAAAATATCTTCTTTTTTAAAATTGCCGCTTTTTATCATTCCGGAAACAATGCTTGAGCCCATATTTCCGGCACCAATAAAACCTGTTTTCATTTTTTTCATCTCCATAAAAAAGCAGGCTGAGCCTGCACCTTTGTCGTAAATTCCTATAAAGCAAAAACTACCCTGCCGCTTTGGCAGAGTAGTCACATTATAGCATAAGGATATTGTGAGTGTAAAGGATAAATTTACAAAAACTAAATATTATGTAAACTATGTATAAAAAATGCACCATATTTTTGGGCATTTTAAAGATAATTCGAAATATTTTGTCAACAATGAGAGGTAAAATATCCTTCTAAATCAAGAAAATATTTATATCTCTCGCAGTTTTTAGGAGCATCGGGGTTTTTTTCTGCAGAGAATTTGTCCATTCTAAGTCTTTTTGCAAGGGAATCATCCTCCATATCGGAAACAATATATTTCACTCCGCCTAAATCTGCCATGTTAAGAAGTGATTTTGCAATTGAAAATTCAAGCATCATCCCTTCGTATTCCTTTTTAACTGCAATTTTTCCTAAAATACAATATCCGTTGCAGGCAACAATCTGCCCTGCACCAAGAATCTCGTCTTTATCTTTTGCTGCCATAATAACAGCTTCGGGATAAAGGTCAAATCCAAAGCCTTCAAGTCCTTCAAGTGAATCACATTTTTTAATTTCTATCATAATGTATATCTCCTATAATTTTATTAAGATTATAATATCATTTTATGCTCGTTATGTAAAGGGAAAAATGGGCTGACCTCTTGAATATTTTTGAGTTTTGTAGTAATATAATAATGGATGTGTATGCAAATGATATACACCGATTTTGTTTTACGGAAAGAGGAAATTAAGATGGCAAAATTTTATTCAATGGAAATAGCAGGCTGCAAAAGGGATTTGGAGCTTTTTAAGGTTAATGACAATCTCTACATAGCTGCTTTTATTATTTTTGGTGATGTGGAAATAACAAAAGCCGCAGCAAGAGAGCTTTTAAAGAAGGCTCCCGAGTATGATATTATGATAACTGCCGAAAGTAAGAGTATTCCCCTTGTTTATGAAATGGCTTCCCAGGCAGGGGATGACAATTATATCATTGCCCGCAAGGCTGCAAAGGTCTACATGAAAAATATAGTTACCACAGAGGTTAATTCCATTACCACCAAGCACACCCAGAAGCTTTGCCTTGGTGAAGATGATGCAAATGCCCTGAGGGGAAAAAGGGTGCTTATTGTTGACGATGTTATAAGCACAGGCGACTCTTTAGAGGCAATAGAGCATCTTGTTAAAAATGCAGGCGGAAATATCGTTGGAAAAATGGCTGTTCTTGCAGAAGGGGCTGCCGCAGAAAGAGACGATATTATTTTCCTTGAAAAGCTTCCCCTTTTTGACGGAGAAGGAAATATCCTGGAATAATAAAATTAGTTTGAACATAAAATGAGGTAATTCCATGTTATACACAAAAAGCTTTCAGAAGCTTATAGATGTTTTCAGAAAAATGCCCGGAGTGGGTAATAAAAGTGCTGTAAGGATGGCATATTATGTATTGTCAATGTCTGATGAAGATATTGAGGATATGACAAAGACCATAACTGAAGCAAAGGCGAAAATTTGCTATTGCAAAATCTGCCAGAACACAGCAGAGCAGGAAATATGTGAAATATGTCAGAGCTCAAAAAGAGATAAATCAATTATCTGCGTGGTGGAGCAGCCAAAAGATGTGGTGGCTCTTGAAAAAACCAGAGAATATTATGGCAGCTATCATGTGTTGCATGGATGCATTTCTCCAATGGATGGCATAGGACCTGAGGATATAAAGATTAAAGAGCTTTTAGAGCGTGCCGCAGATGAAGGGGTTAAAGAGGTTATTCTTGCAATAAGCCCCAATGTTGAAGGTGATGCCACCTCGATGTATATTTCAAAGCTTCTAAAACCCTTTGGCATAAGGGTTACTCGCATAGCCTACGGAATCCCTGTTGGGGGCGATCTGGAATATGCCGACCAGGTGACTCTGGCTAAGGCTATTGAGGGAAGAAGGGAAATGTAGATAAAGATAAAAGAGAAGAGATAAGAGCGAAGAGAAAAGGTGCAAAACCGCAGGCGGTTTTGAATATGTTATTTTATATTTATTTCGCCTTTTGCGTTCCGGACTATTTTTACATTCACAGCGCTGGGAGCAGAAAAAATTGTTTGGAATGGGCAAACCGAATCGAAGAGTTACCCGAAGGTGTACAAAGGTACATCGAGGGTGAGGTTTGCACATAACAAAAACATTATATTATAGAAAATATCCAATAGCGAAAAATTCAACATATCCATTGAAAAAACGAAGTTTAGGGAATTTATTTTTTTATATTTATTAAGTTTTTGTGATCCGGACTATTTTTACGCTCACAGCCTTGACAATTTTTGTCTTTATATGTATAATGTATAAAGTTATGCTAAGATAAACTTAGCATTTCTTTGTTTTTCATCATTGCCATCTCATTTAATGCCGAGTCCGCCGGCGTAGGAAAATAATCAGAGCGGACAGAAAGATAGGTAAAAAACATGGCAAAACCAATAATACTTACACCCGAAGGATTTGAAAAGCTTGAAAAAGAGCTTGAATACTTAAAGGTTACCGGCAGAAAAGACATTGCTGAAAAAATCAAAATAGCCCGCGGCTTTGGTGATCTTTCGGAAAATGCAGAGTATGATGCTGCAAAGGATGCTCAGGCAGCAATGGAAAAAAGAATAGGTGAGCTGGAAGAAATGATAAAAAATGCTCAGGTTGTGGATGTTGATGCAGTCGGCACAGATACTGTAAGCATTTTATCAAAGGTAACAGTTTATGATGCTGATATGGAAGAAGAAGAAACCTACACCATCGTTGGCACAACCGAAGCTGATCCCGATGCAAATAAAATCTCCGATGAATCCCCCATCGGCACAGCGCTTCTTGGCAAAAAGAAGGGCGATGTGGTTACAGTTGAAACCCCGGGCGGTTCATTTGAGCTTAAAATAATTGAAATCAGCAAATGATAAGCTTTTAAAAAATATCCAAGGAGGAAATCGCGAATGAGTAATCAGGAAATGCAAAACACAGCTCCCGAGCTTGAACTCAATGAAATATTGAAAGTTCGCCGCGAAAAGCTTGCAGAGCTTCAGCAAAATGGTATGGATCCTTTTGAAATCACAAAATTCGACAGAAGCCATACTTCTTCACAAATCAAAGATAACTATACCGAAGAGGAGCGTGAAATTACCAAACGCGGCTCCGAGGAACCCGAAAAAATAATGGCAAAAATTTCTTCTTTAGACGGAGAAAATGTTGTTGTTGCCGGAAGAATTATGTCTAAAAGAGGCATGGGTAAGGTAGGCTTTCTCCATATTGCCGATATGGAAGGTCAGATTCAGGTTTTTGTTAAGAAAGATATTCTTGGCGAAGATGAATACAATCGCTTTAAAAAGCTTGATATAGGCGACATCGTTGGTGCCCAGGGTGAAGTTTTCACCACTCAGACAGGTGAGATTTCTGTTCGTGCGTCAAAGATTACCCTTTTATCAAAATCACTTCAGCCCCTTCCTGAAAAGTTCCACGGTATGACAAATACCGACCTTCGCTACAGACAGAGATATGTTGACCTTATTATGAATGCCGATGTTAAAGACACATTCATCAAAAGATCAAAAATCATATCTTCAATAAGAAGCTATCTTAATGGACAAGGCTTTTTAGAGGTGGAAACACCTATGCTTGTTTCAAATGCAGGCGGCGCTGCTGCCCGTCCTTTTGAAACTCATTTCAATGCTCTTGATGAAGATTTTAAATTAAGAATTTCTCTTGAGTTATATTTAAAGCGTCTTATTGTTGGCGGCTTGGAAAGAGTGTATGAAATAGGCAGAGTATTCAGAAACGAAGGTTTAGATACCCGCCATAACCCTGAGTTTACTCTTATGGAATTATATCAGGCCTACACCGACTACCACGGTATGATGGATTTAACTGAAAATCTCTATCGTCATGTTGCTATGGAAGTTCTTGGCACAACCAAGATTGTTTATAATGGCATTGAGATGGATTTAGGCAAACCCTTTGAAAGAATAACCATGCTCGATGCTGTTAAGAAATATTCCGGTGTTGATTTTAACGAAATTAAATCAAACGAAGAAGCAAAAGAAATTGCAAAAGTCCATCATGTTGAATATGAAGAACACCACACAAAGGGCGACATTTTAAATCTCTTCTTTGAAGAATTTGTTGAAGAGCATCTCCTTCAGCCAACCTTTGTTATCGATCATCCCGTTGAGATTTCACCTTTAACAAAGAAAAAACCGGGAAATCCCGACTATGTTGAAAGATTTGAATTCTTTATGAATGGCTGGGAAATGGCAAATGCTTATTCCGAATTAAACGACCCCATCGACCAGAGAGAACGCTTCAAAGCTCAGGAAGCCCTTTTAGCTCTTGGTGATGAAGAAGCCAACACCACCGATGAAGACTTTATGAGAGCCCTGGAAATCGGTATGCCACCAACGGGCGGTATCGGCTTTGGTATTGACCGTATGTGTATGCTATTAACAGACTCTGCGGCAATAAGAGATGTTTTATTGTTCCCGACCATGAAAACACTTGATAAATAAGTAAACATATAAAGTTTCAAGACTACGGGGTTTTATTCCGTAGTCTTTTTTATGGCTCTTTGTCTTTGTTTATTAAAGGCTGTAATGAGATTAAATAAAGTTGATTTATTATAGAAAATGTAGTACAATAACTATGTATGAACTTATGTAAAAATTAATGGGGTATGAGATGAAAAGCAGAATAATATGCGAACGATTAAGATAACTGTTTGACTGCACGATGTAAAACATTGCCATTGATTTTGGATGTCACTATCAATATTGTTAAGTGAATTGATTAGGAGGAAAAATGTATAATGTAATGGATTTGTTTGCCGGAGTAGGTGGACTCACTTACGGTTTTTCAAAATTACCACAATTCAATATTGTTGCGGCAAATGAAATTGAAAGAGATATAGCGACAGCATATTCATTAAATCATCCAGATGTGCCAGTACTTAATTGTGATATTAATGATCTGACAAAAGAGAAAATAAACGAAGTACTCAGCGGCAAGAAAGTTGATATTATCATCGGTGGTCCCCCGTGTCAATCATACTCTACTGTAGGAAAAAGGCGAATGGACGACAGAGCGAACTTGTTTTTACAATACAAGAGAATTCTTCAAATTGTTCAGCCGAGGGCATTTATATTTGAAAATGTTGTTGGGATTTTGAGTATGGACAAAGGTAAACTCTTCAAAAGAGTTCAGGAAGAATTTAACAGCATAGGGTATAATTTAAAATATAAGGTGCTTAATGCTGTTGACTATGGAGTACCACAGCAAAGAGAAAGAGTTATTTTAGTCGGATTTAAAGATGATAATCCGTTTGAATATCCAGAACCAACACATGGCGAAGGAAAGAAACCCTTTGTTACTCTCAAGGATGCATTGGGAGATTTACCGATAATAAAAAGCGGAGAGTCATCAACAGAATATGCCAAAGATGCCGATAATGAATTTTTGATGTTTGTGCGCAATTCAGGAGACACATTGTCTGAACATAAGGCTCCGAATAATGGTGCTCATCTGATAAAGATTATGGAAACTTTAAAAGATGGTCAAAGTAAAGATGACTTGCCAGAAGAAATAAGACCCAAAAGTGGTTACGGTAATACTTATGCAAAATTATGGTGGGAAAAACCATCTACCACGATTACACGCAACTTTGCATGCCCTTCATCGTCCAGATGTATCCACCCCCGCGATTCACGAGCAATGAGCATAAGAGAAGGAGCAAGACTTCAAGGTTTTCCTGATAATTATGTTTTCTATGGTTCTGATGGCATGAAAAGATTGGAAATTGGTAATGCTGTTCCACCGTTGCTTTCAAATGCAATTGCAAAACAAATGTTAAAAGCATTAAAAGAATGCGAATAAAAGAGAGGCTGGATTGTTCAGCCTCTCTTTTATAAATGTAGTTTTATTGCTTCTGTGATGTTGAAGGGGGTTGCCACTTGCATCATATTTTTGGTAATGTTAATTTCATATGCAGGCTTTCCACCATATGGGAAGTGAGATGGAATGAAACGAGCAGGTGTCGATTCACTGAAATCAAACAATTGAAACTCTCTCGTTGTAAAGGATAAGGCAAGGAATAATGATTGTTCTGCAGTTAAACTCTTATATTTACTATCTCTTAAATGCAACAATCCATTTTGTTCCCAGTAACCTTTGTAATCGTTCATTAATTCTAGCCTTCGCGAATTACCATTATAGTAAACGGTAAAGTCACTTGATGCAGAGGTTCTGACATTTGCAAGAATTCTTCTATTACGGTCTGCCCCACCAAGTTTAGCATGCAAACCATTGCTATTGAGAACATCAAGAAAACTATCTTCAACCAACCAAGAAGCAACTAGGTCTTGAGCATATTCTAAGGGGGTTCGGTTGTCTCTATGATGTCGGCAAGACATAATGTTTCTGTATGTTTCCGGAAACTGATTTTGAAGTGTTTGAATATCACCTTGTAAAATAAGCAAATTATCTTGAGCATATCCCAATCTTTGTGCCACCTCAACAAGAGGGTGTCTGAAAAAATATTGCGCTCCTGAAAATGCCCCCATTATAATCCCTCCTTTAGCAAACTAGAAACCTTGTCATAACTGTGGTGGAATTGTAACTGTGCCTGATGCCATTGAACAAATCCGAAAGGCAGCTGAATAGTTGTACCACCATTACTGCTTCCGTAGAAGGTTTCAGTATCAGCAACATCGCACACAGCATTGCAAATATCATCTATATGGAAAATTTCGTCAACATCATTTTCACCAAGAAGATTAATATACCAAACAAATTCAGACCACTCGCTTTCATCCCGTGCGGCACCCATAGTGAACGAGATTTTTGCCAATTCATAGGCATTATCTTTGAACCAAGTCAACAATGTATTATATAGGTCGGAATCGTAATTTTTTAATGTAGTGGCATTTAAACTCCTGTGTCGCA
>JAFSBJ010000191.1 GCA_017437345.1 Clostridia bacterium
AACAAGTAGAAAGAGTAAGTACATTATCATTTGAAGATACATTATCGGAGGATTTGTTTTTGGAACTATTTTCTTTACTGCTATTTTCTTTTTTGGTATTTTCAGAAGGTGATGAAGCATCAGCTTTCTTTGGAGCTTGTGCAGAGGATGGTTTCTGATTTATTGAAGCTGAGCCGGAGTTCTTTTTATTGCCCCAGGTAAAGCCTGAGGAATCAGAAGGAATATTTCCTTTGCCAAATTTTCCGTCTCTTATTTTTCCATCGGAGCCGGCAGCATTATTTTCAAAGGAGCCTGCGTCGGAGGAGGCTGAATATTTTTTGCCGCCTTTTTTCTGAGCGTCGGAGGAGGCACTATTATTTGAAAAGCCCTGGCGGCTAACCGAAAAAGCACTTCTTGAAGCTTCGATGCTTTCTTCTATGGTTATTCCTTCGGACTCACTGTCTTCGCTGACAATGACAATATTTCCCCTGCGGACTGCTGAAACGGGAACAACAATTACATTTTCTGCTTTTTCAATAACAACACTTGCCGACACATTAAGCCCCGGAATGAGCTTATCGAAGTTCATTTGCGCAGCGCCTTGCTGCTGCTCTTTGGGATTAAGAGTTATTTTAACGGGATATGATGTTACACCGTTATTTGATGTGCCAACGATGCTGATATTTGTTACCTTAGCTCCGAAGGTTACATTTTCAATGGCATCGGCTTTAACCTCAACATCCATTCCAACGCTGAGCTTTGAGATGTCTAATTCATCTACGCTCATTTCAAAAACGAGGGATGAAAGGTCGGCAATTATTGCCATAACAGATGTTCCATTGCCGCTTTCAAGCTTTTCGCCTGCTTTTATGTTTTTCTGAATGATGGTGCCTGTGATGGGAGCTTTAACCACATAGTCTTCCAGGCCTTCAACCGCATCGTCATATTTTTTCTGAGCTTCTTCGTAGTTGTCTCTTGTTTCATCTATATCGGTTATGTTTTCATTGGAAAGAATGGCAACTTTCTGACCATAGGCAACAAAATCGCCTACCATAATGTCAACAGCTTCAACTGTGCCGGAAACTTTGGCATAGATGGTGCTTTTGCCTGCATTTTTAAAGCTGCCTTCGCTGCTGCAGGCAAATTCGCCAACCTGGGCTGTGGCATAGTCGCCTTCCTTTATGGCGCCGGGGTTGGGAACTGTTATTTCAACATTTGTCACCTTGGAGCCAACAGAGCTTACAACGGAGCCTGAGGAGATTTTTGTAACCTTACCTGAGAGAACTGTGCCATTTTTGGTGAGGGTTACATCAGCAGAGCTCACATTTTCTATCATCTGACGGGCATATTCTTCAAGAAACTGAATTTCAAGAATCATGCTGGAATTATCAATAACATCGGCAACCTTGGCATTATTTCCAAGGGTATCGCCTTTTTCTATGTAGACATTAGTTACTGTGCCTTTTGATTTTGATTTAACAATGAGATTGGCGATGTCTTCTGTGGCGTTTGTATAGTTGCGGCGAGCTTTCTTAACACCGGAGGAAGCATTGTCAATAGCTTCATAGCCTGCTTCGTTATCCATTTCATAGAGTATATCGTCTTTTTCAACCTGGTCGCCTTCTTCAAAATAGTCGGCAACAACCTCGCCCTTTATAAGAGAGGTTATTTCATATTGTTGAAGAGCTTCAATGGTGCCGCTGCCTTCTATTACAGATGACACACTTCCCATCTGAGCAAAGGCTGTCACCTCGCCTTTTCCTTCTTCCTTGCCGCCAAAGAGTGCTATCGAACCAAAAACACTACCGGCAACAATTGCAACAGCAAGAACTATGGCAATTATTTTTTGCTTTTTGGAAAAGCGACTAAAAAAATCTGCAGGGATTTTTTTCTTTAGATTTTCAGGAATTAAGCCTGAAAGCTTTTCCCTAGCTTTTCCAAAGAAATTTTTTACTGACTCTTTTTTCATTTAATCTTACCTCCGATTAATATATATATAAATTTAACTATTAACAGCTTGGCAATTCAAACCAGAAGCTTGTGCCTTCGCCTTCTTTGGATTCGGCTCCGTATAGAGCTTTATGGGCATCTAAAATTTCTTTAACAATTGAAAGCCCGATTCCCGTTCCGGCTGTTTCC
>JAFSBJ010000192.1 GCA_017437345.1 Clostridia bacterium
GTCAATTTTTTTGTCTGCCGGAGGATTAAGCTTAATATGAACAGGGAAGGTAGCACCACCGTGTCCAACAATGCCTGCTTCTTTTATAATGTCAAGCTTTTCACTCTTTGTGAGTGTTTCTGTGTCGTCATATTTATGAATTGTATCTACAAGCTCATCGCTGAAATCATTTTCAACAACAACGCTCATAACCTTTGTACCATTGGGGTGCAGTCTTGGTTCAACTGCTATAACAGTTCCCGAAACAGTTGAATGAACAGGAACAGAAACAAAAGCCGAAGATTCGCCGATTTTTTGTCCCATCAAAACTCTGTCGCCCTTTTTTACCAATGGTTCACAAGGCGCACCAATATGCTGGCTGAGAGGATAGACCATAATCTTTGATGGTGTAAGGTTCTGAATCGGCTTATCAGCTGTATGTTCTTTATTATCGTGTGGATGTGTACCACCTTTGAAGCTTAAAAATTTCAAGTAAAATACCTCCCTTATTATTTATGTTCGCTGAGAAGTTTGTGTTTTATATCCCAGAGCTTTTGGGAAAGGTCAACATAGTAATCATGGGGATTTTCAAATCGCTTAACTTCGTCCCATAATGTTTCAACCTGCTCCTTGCAATACTTCCGGATAGCTTCAATATCCGGAGATTTGTAAACGCATTTTCCTTCTTTAAAAATAGGAACCAGAAGCTCTTTGGCATAATAATCTGTAACAGTTTTTCTTTTCCAGGTGTGATTGGGATCAAATATCTCATAATCACTACCGTCAGGCGTTGGTTCATCATTTAAAAGAAGCACATCGGCAATAGCCTTGTTGGTTTCTTTTGAATAAAGTCTCACAAGCTTTTTATTGCAAGGATTTGTTATCTTCTCAACATTTTCAGAAAGCTTGATTTTGGGTATCTCAACATCACCGTCATAAACCGAAGCAAGCTTGTAAACTCCTCCGAAGACAGGCTCAGATTTTGATGTTATAAGTCTTTCACCAACACCAAAAGAATCAATCTCAGCTCCCTGAACAAGCAGGTCTCTTATGATATATTCGTCAAGGGAATTACTGATAACAATTTTTATGTTATCAAGTCCTGCATCATCAAGCATTTTTCTTGCTTTTTTTGTAAGATAGGTTATATCACCGCTGTCTATTCTTATTCCTCCGTTTTTATATCCGTTGGGAATAAGATACTCCTTAAATACCTTTATTGCATTGGGAATACCCGATTTCAAAACATTATATGTGTCAACAAGAAGTGTGCAGTTATCAGGGTAAACCTTGGCATACGCCATAAATGCATCATATTCTGTGTCAAACATCTGTATCCAGCTGTGAGCCATTGTGCCAAGGGCAGGTGTTTTATATATAATATCCGATATAGTGCAGGCGGTTCCTGCACAACCTGCAATATATGCAGCTCTTGCTCCTTCTATTGCACCATTTGGTCCCTGAGCTCTTCTTGAACCAAACTCCATAACCGGTCTTCCTTTTGCAGCTCTCACAATTCTATTTGTCTTTGTTCCTATAAGGCATTGGTGGTTTATTGTCAGTAGCACCATTGTTTCAATAAATTGTGCCTCAATAGCAGGTCCTATAACCTTTACAATTGGTTCATGAGGGAAGATAGGTGTTCCTTCCTCCACAGCCCACACATCTGAAGAGAATTTGAAATTTTTAAGATAATCCAGAAATTCATCGCTGAATATTTTTCTTCTCTTTAAATATTCAATATCCTCATCGTCAAAGCTTAAGTTTTTTATATAGTCGATAAGCTGTTCAAGCCCCATCATAAGCGCAAAACCGCCATTGTCGGGAACACGCCTGAAAAACATATCAAAGCAAACAATTTTGTCTTTTAACCCGTGCTCAAAATAACCGTTTGTCATAGTTATTTCATAAAAATCGGTGAGCATTGTAAGATTAAGTCCATCTTTCATTTTTGTCATTCCTTTCGGATAGTTAATTCGGCTATATAAAACTAGCGGGGCACCATAGCCTCGCTAAATTTTTAACAATCTTTAATTTGACATCGCATCTTCGAGCCAGAATGCACCAATATCAAGCGCTCTGTATATTCCTTCTCTTTCCGCTTTCTTAACCACGCGACCATTTTCCATAAGGGAAACAACAACCTCTGTTGCAAGCTCCAGATCTTTTTCTTTATCAGTATCAAGGATGCTCATGTGAAGATAATATTTATCATTAATATCACCATAAATCACAGTGTTTCCTCGTTTAACAAGTGGCTTACCTTTATAAATAAGAGCTGTCTGCTCCTTTTTCTTAGCCAAAGAAATCACCTCAATATAAATTTATACACATATTTTAACACATAAATTTAATTTTGTAAAGCCATAATATTGATATATTTTACATTGTTTTGTAGTGAAGTGGTGATATTTTTGCTTATTTCCGTTCTGAGAACAATAATACTTTATATCCTCGTCGTGATAGCACTGAGAATAATGGGTAAAAGACAAATAGGGGAGCTTCAACCATCAGAGCTTGTGGTTGCAATAATGATATCCGATCTGGCAACAGTCCCGATGAGCGACAACGCAATTCCCCTTCTTTATGGAATAGCTCCGATATTCACTCTTGTCCTTTGTGAGCTTCTTGTTTCATTTTTCTGTCTCAAATCCCAATGGATTCGCCTTGGTGTCACCGGAAGACCGACATATATAATAAATAATGGCGTAATAGACCAAAGTGAAATGAGAAAAGCCAGATACAGCCTTTCCGATCTTCTTGAAGAACTGAGAATGCTTAATATATTTGATATATCAAGTGTGAATTGTGCAATTCTTGAAACAAATGGAAAAATATCTGTGGTAACTAAAAAAGATGTGTCAGAAAAAGCATATGTTCTTGTGTGCGACGGTAATATTCAGAATAGAATTCTTGATATGTCTCCCTACACAAAAAAAGACATTAAAAGTTTTATTGGAAATCATAAAGTCAAGGATGTTTTTCTGCTTTCCATAGATAGCAACAAAAAAGTATATCTTGCATTGAAAGAGTGATATGATGAGAACTATAGTTACAGCAATATTTATATTTGTTTTTATATCTTTAGTGCTTGTGGGAGAAAGTGTTTTTTCGTATGGCTTCTGTGAAGAATTCGAAAGCGAAATAAAAATCGTAAGACAACATATAGAAAATGGAGAAGAAAGCAGGGAAGAAATGCAAAAGCTTGTGGATATGTGGGAAGAAAGAAAAAACAATGTGTTTATTTTTGCTGATCACAAGAGCTTGCAGGAAGTGGAGTCAAGTCTGTATAATGCTAAATATTGTGTGGATAATGGAATGTATAAGGAAAGCCTTTTCTATATAGATTCTCTGTATCATAGAATAAAAGAATTCGGTGAAGGTATTGTCTTGACTCCCGGCAATCTTTTTTGATTTCTTTATCAAAAATTATTGAAATATTTGTATCTTTGTGTTAATATATATGTATTGTTAACATTAAGAGGTATATTCAAATGAGAATATTGGGTATTGATTATGGTGACTCTAGAGTAGGGATTGCAGTAAGTGATCCCCTTGGCTACACAGCTCAGGGAATAAAAACCCTGCCTAATAAAGTGTATTCCAAGCTTTTAGAATCTGTTGTAAACATTGCGCTAGAATATAAGGTAAGTGCTGTGGTTATTGGTCTTCCGAAAAATATGGACGGAACAGAGGGTTTTCGTGCTGATATAACCAAAACCTTCACAGCCGATTTAAAACAAAGGCTTCCCGGAGTTGAATTCATCTTTCAGGATGAACGCCTGACAACTGTTCAGGCATCCGGTTATCTTAATGTGACCAACACCCGCGGTAAGTCCCGTAAAAATGTTATAGACACGGTCGCCGCCGAAATAATTCTTCAGTCATACCTTGACAGTAATAAAAAATAATAAGGAGATTTA
>JAFSBJ010000193.1 GCA_017437345.1 Clostridia bacterium
ACTCTGACGAGTTCAAGAAGGAAATCGAAGAACGCCGTTATGAGCTTGTTCCAAGCCATATTATAATCGACGATATTATCGCATCAATTTCTTATATGTGTAATATCGCTCACGGCGTAGGTCATATTGACGATATCGACCATCTTGGAAACAGAAGGCTCCGCAGTGTTGGGGAACTTTTACAGAACCAGTTCAGAATTGGTCTTGCAAGAATGGAAAGAGTCGTAAGAGAGAGAATGACAACTCAGGATTTAGACACAATTACTCCTCAGACTTTAATCAATATAAGACCTGTAACATCTGCTGTTAAGGAATTCTTTGGTTCTTCACAGCTTTCACAGTTTATGGACCAGATTAACCCTCTCGGCGAATTAACTCATAAGAGAAGATTATCTGCCCTCGGTCCTGGCGGTCTTTCAAGAGACAGAGCAGGCTTTGAAGTGCGAGATGTTCATCATTCCCACTACGGCCGTATGTGTCCTATTGAAACACCTGAAGGTCCGAACATCGGTCTTATCAACTCCCTCAGCGGATTTGCAAAGGTTAACGAATACGGCTTTATCGAAGCTCCTTATCGTAAGGTTGACAAAGAAAAGGGTATCGTTACAGATGAAGTTGAATATATGACAGCTGACACAGAAGACGGATTCTATATCGCACAGGCTAACGAAGAGCTTGCCGAAGACGGAAAGTTCTTATCAAGCCGTGTTGTTACAAGATATAAGGACCAGTTCTTAGAAGTTAGCGCTGAACCTGGAAATTGCCGTGTTGACTATATGGATGTATCCCCAAGACAGGTTACATCTATTGCGACAGCAATGATTCCGTTCCTTGAAAACGACGACGCTAACCGTGCCCTCATGGGTTCTAACATGCAGCGTCAGGCAGTTCCGCTTTTAATGCCTGAATCTCCGATTATTGGTACAGGTATGGAATATAAAGCTGCAAGAGACAGCGGTGTTTGTGTTCTTGCTAAGAATTCCGGTGTTGTTACTAAGGTTAGTGCAACACACATTGAGATTAAAACAGACGAAGGCGAAACAGATAAGTATAAGCTCATTAAGTTCACCCGTTCCAACCAGGGTATGTGTATTAACCAGCGCCCGATTGTTGAGGTTGGCGAAAGAGTTGAAGCTGGCGACATTATTGCCGACGGTCCTTCAACAAAGAACGGTGAACTCGGTCTTGGCCGAAACATCCTTATCGGATTTATGACCTGGGAAGGTTATAACTACGAGGATGCTATGCTTATCAATGAAAAGCTTGTTAAAGAAGATATCTTAACATCAATCCATATTGAAGAATATGAAATTGAGTCAAGAGATACAAAACTCGGACCTGAAGAAATCACAAGAGATATCCCAAATGTCGGCGAAGACGCTCTTCGTGACCTTGACGAAAGAGGTATTATCCGAATTGGTGCTGAGGTTGAAAGTGGCGATATCTTAGTTGGTAAGGTAACTCCTAAGGGAGAAACAGACCTTAGCTCCGAAGAAAGACTTCTCCGTGCAATCTTTGGCGAAAAGGCAAGAGAAGTTAGAGATACATCACTCCGCGTGCCTCACGGTGAATACGGTATCATCGTTGATGTTAAGGTATTTACAAGAGAAAATGGCGACGAACTCCCACCTGGAGTTAACCAAATCGTAAGATGTTATATCGCTCAGAAGAGAAAGATTTCTGTGGGCGATAAGATGGCTGGTCGTCACGGTAACAAGGGTGTTATTTCAAGAATCCTTCCTGAGGAAGATATGCCGTTCTTACCAGATGGAACACCACTCCAGATTGTTCTTAACCCTCTGGGCGTTCCTTCCCGTATGAACATCGGACAGGTACTTGAAGTTCACTTAGGCTACGCTGCTAAAAAGCTTGGCTGGAAGGTTGCAACTCCTGTATTTGACGGTGCAAACGAGGCAGATATCGCAGAAGCTCTTGTTCAGGCAGGTTATGATAAAGACGGTAAAACAGTTCTTTATGATGGTAGAACCGGTGAAGCATTTGATAACAGAGTTACAGTTGGATATATGCATATCTTAAAACTTGCTCACTTGGTTGATGATAAAATTCACGCAAGAAGCACAGGTCCTTACTCCCTCGTTACTCAGCAGCCACTTGGTGGTAAAGCTCAGTTCGGTGGACAGAGATTCGGTGAAATGGAAGTTTGGGCTCTTGAAGCATACGGCGCAGCTTACACATTACAGGAAATCTTAACTGTTAAGTCTGACGATGTTGTGGGAAGAGTTAAAACTTACGAAGCAATTGTTAAGGGTGAAAACATTCCGAAGCCGGGCGTTCCTGAATCCTTTAAGGTGTTAATTAAGGAACTTCAAGGTCTTGCTCTTGATGTTAAGGTCTTGGACGGAGACGGCAACGAAGTTATTCTTAAAGAGCTTTCTGATGAGGATGACGACGATATGCCAATGGTTACAGACCTTGACAAAGTTGAGAATAATGTTGATGACAGCAAGGGTGCATTTACCCTCTCAGAGGATGACGACGATTTAGATGAAGACAGTATTCTTGACGATGATGAATACGATGATTTTGACGAGCCTGATTTCGACGCAGAAGAAATCGAAGCAGATTTCTTATCTGTTGAAGAAATGGGCGAAAGTGAACTTGACGGCGACGATGAGGATGACGAAATTTAATTAATCTTTATTGTCGAGTTCCTGTGGCTCACAGCAGGAAATTTCCGAAAAAATTTTGTGAGCAGAAAGTCGAGTGTTCGTTATGAGTGAATATCAAAATTTTGAGGCGATGCAGATTGGTCTTGCATCCCCTGAAAAAATAAGAGAATGGTCAAGAGGCGAAGTTAAAAAGCCTGAAACCATTAATTATAGAACCTTAAAGCCCGAAAAAGACGGTTTATTCTGTGAGCGTATTTTCGGACCAACTAAGGATTGGGAATGTCATTGCGGTAAGTATAAGAGAGTCCGTTATAAGGGCGTTATCTGTGACCGCTGTGGTGTTGAAGTTACCCGTGCAAAGGTAAGAAGAGAAAGAATGGGTCATATTGAGCTTGCTGCTCCTGTATCACATATCTGGTACTTTAAGGGCATCCCAAGCCGTATGGGTCTTATCCTTGACATGTCTCCAAGAGTTTTGGAGAAAGTATTATACTTTGCAGAATATGTTGTTATTGATCCGGGCAGAACTGACCTTATGGCACATCAGGTGCTTAGTGAAAAGGAATATCACGAGGCAGTTGAAAAGTACGGAGAAGGCTCTTTTAAAGCAGGAATGGGAGCAGAAGCTATCCTTGAAATGCTTCAAAATATCGACCTTGATGCCCTCTATGAAGAACTTAAAGAGGATTTAGACGGCGCAAAGGGTCAGAAGAAGAGCAAAACAATCAGAAGACTTGAAGTTGTTGAAGCTTTCAGAATGAGCGGAAACAAGCCTGAATGGATGGTTATGACAGTTATTCCTGTCCTCCCACCTGATATCAGACCTATGGTTCAGCTTGACGGCGGAAGATTCGCAACATCTGACCTTAACGATTTATACAGACGAGTTATCAACAGAAATAACCGTCTTAAAAAACTTATTGATTTATCCGCTCCTGAAATCATTATCAGAAACGAAAAGAGAATGCTTCAGGAAGCTGTTGACGCATTAATCGACAACGGCAGACGCGGTCGTCCTGTAACAGGACCTGGAAACAGAGCTTTAAAATCCCTCTCTGACCTTCTTAAAGGTAAGCAGGGCCGTTTCCGTCAGAACCTCCTCGGTAAGCGTGTTGACTATTCAGGTCGTTCGGTTATCGTTGTTGGACCAGAACTTAAAATTTATCAGTGTGGTCTTCCTAAGAAGATGGCTCTTGAACTTTTCAAGCCTTTCGTTATGAAGAAGCTTGTTAAAGACGGACTTGCTCATAACATTAAGTCTGCAAAGAGAATGGTTGAGCGTGTTCGCCCGGAAGTTTGGGATGTTTTAGAGGAAATGATTACAGAGCATCCGGTTCTTTTAAACCGTGCCCCCACACTTCATAGACTTGGTATCCAGGCGTTCGAGCCTGTATTGGTTGAAGGTAAGGCTCTCAAACTCCATCCGCTTGTTTGTACTGCGTTTAACGCGGACTTCGACGGTGACCAGATGGCTGTTCACCTTCCATTATCAGCTGAGGCTCAGGCGGAAGCAAGATTCTTAATGCTCTCTGCAAACAACCTTTTAAAGCCTCAGGACGGTAAACCTGTAACAGTTCCGACTCAGGATATGGTATTGGGAAGTTATTATCTTACAATTACTATTGACGGCGAACTTGGAACAGGCAAGGTATTCAAGTCCGAAGACGAAGCTTTAATGGCTTACCAGAACGGCGCTGTTGGTCTCCACGCTCCTATCAAGGTAAGAAAGACAGGAATGTTTGGCGATAAGGAAGTAACAAAGCTTATCGATGCAACTGTGGGACAGCTTATCTTTAACAGCAAAATTCCTCAGGACCTTGGCTTTGTTGACAGAACAAGCGAAGAGAGTGCACTTAACCTTGAAGTAACATTTAAGGTTGACAAGAAGAAGCTCGGTCAGATTATTGACAGAAGCATCAAAATTCATGGTATTACAGAAACTGCAACACTTCTTGATAATGTTAAGGCTATGGGCTTTAAGTATTCAACAAGAGGTGCTATAACAGTCAGCGTTGACGATATTATCATTCCTGAAGCTAAGAAGCACATCCTTAATGGTTACACTAAGGAAGAAGCAGAGAAGTTCGGCTGCAGCGAAGGTCAGTTTGCAAAGTATGTTAAGGGCAAGAAAGCTATCTATAAGATTGCAGCCTTAACAGACAAAGAAAAGAAAGCCTTAGAAAAAGACGGCTGGGAGCTTGTTTTTGAAGACTGTGCTCAAAAGCGCGTTGATAAGATTGACAAGCAGTTCAGACGCGGTCTCTTTACAGACGAAGAAAGATATAATAAGGTTATCGATGTATGGAACAGTGCATCAAGTATGGTTACAGACGCCATGATGGAAAACCTTGACGAGCTTAATCCAATCTTTATGATGGCTAACTCCGGTGCCCGTGGTAGCGTTAACCAGATTCGTCAGCTGGCTGCAATGCGTGGTCTTATGGCGGATACATCAGGTCGTCCTGTGGAAATTCCTATTAAGGCTAACTTCCGTGAAGGTCTTACCGTTCTTGAATACTTCATTTCAACTCACGGTGCTCGTAAAGGTCTTACCGATACAGCCCTCAGAACAGCCGACTCCGGTTACCTCACCCGTCGTTTGGTTGATGTATCTCAGGAAGTTATCGTTCGTGAAATTGACTGTGGAACAAGAGATTATATCGTTGCAACAGCTATAACAGAGGGCAAGGAAGTAATTGAACCTCTCGCTGACCGCTTAGAGGGTAGAACAGTTGTTGAAAACATTGTTGACCCAACAACAGGCGAGATTATTGCTGCTGAAAACGAAACAATCAATGCTGATCAGGCTAAGAGAATTGAAAATGCAGGAATTAAGGAAGTTAAAATCCGAAGCGTCCTCAAATGTAGAAGTAAGGTTGGCGTTTGTGCTAAGTGTTACGGATATAACCTTGCAAGCGGCGACATTGCTGACGCTGGAGAAGCTGTTGGTATTATCGCGGCTCAGTCAATCGGTGAACCTGGTACACAGCTTACAATGAGAACATTCCATGCCGGCGGTGTTGCTTCCGGCGACGATATCACACAGGGTCTCCCTCGTGTTGAAGAACTTTTCGAAGCAAGAAAGCCAAAGGGTCTTGCAATTATTGCCGAAATCGGCGGTAGAATTCAGATCAGCGAGACTAAGAAGAAGAGAGAAGTTACTGTTTTAGACGATGAAAACGGCAACAGTGCAACATATCTCATTCCTTACGGCTCCAGAATTAAGGTAGAAGACGGTCAGGTTGTTGAGGCCGGCGATGAACTTACAGAAGGTAGCGTATATCCACAGGATATTATGGCTATCAAGGGCTACACAGCCGTTCATGACTACCTCATCAAGGAAGTTCAGAAGGTTTACAGACTTCAGGGCGTTGATATCAACGATAAGCATATTGAAGTTATCGTAAGACAGATGATGCGTAAGGTAAGAATTGAAACAGCAGGCGATACAGAATTCTTAACAGGTTCTCTCGTTGACAGATATGAGCTTGAAAGAGAGAATATGAGAATGGAAGCAGAAGGCAAGGAAGTTGCAACTGCAACAGATGTTCTTATGGGTATCACTAAGGCTGCGCTTGCTACTGATTCATTCCTTTCTGCTGCATCCTTCCAGGAAACAACAAGAGTTTTAACAGATGCTGCTATCAAAGGAAAGAAAGACCCACTCATCGGTCTTAAAGAAAATGTTATTATCGGTAAGCTCGTTCCAGCCGGAACAGGTATGCCGGAATACAGCGGAATTTATGTTCAGGCAAACGAAAACGAAGCAATCGCTTCTGCTCTTGCTGACATAGAACTATAAGAAAAATTAAAAGGCTCTGCTTATGCAGAGCCTTTTTTGTGTGCAGAAATTATTCCATTTCGACTATTATGCGGAAGCCAAGCTTGGTTCCTTCTATAACATTTATTATCTACTTAATTTCCTGTTCAAGGGTTTTAAATTCTTCTGTATCAAAAAACTCTATCAAAGTTATTCCTAATCCATCGCAGAGCATTTTTAATGTAACAACGCCGGGATTTTGACTTTTTCCATACAAAATATTTTTAATTGTTGATGGCGACACACCCGATTTTGTAGCTAATTTATTAATTGTTAATCTTTTTTCTTCGCATAGGCATAAAATCCTGTTCTTTATAGTTGCATAAGTATCCATCTTTCTACCTCCACAAGCTTATAGACTAATTATAGACTATAAGTATTGACAAAGTAGGCTATATATGATACAATATAGGCTATATAAAAACTCAGATGAGATTGGAGGTGTAAAAATGAAAAAATCTCTTATTTTCATAATAGCTATAATGGTTGCTATGTCTTGTTTTGTTGGATGTATGGGCACGACGGTTAAGTATTGCGCGGTTTCAGGTTGTCCAAAACAAAGATTGACAGGAACAAATTATTGTGCTGAACATAAATGTACAAATTTTAGTTGTAAAAATAGAAGCATTGGAAGTTATAGTTATTGCCAAGAATGCATACACAGAGGAAATTAATTGATAAAAAGTAGAAACGAAATCACTCGTTTCTACTTTTTTCATTCCATTTCAACGATTATAAGGTCGTCGCCAATGTTTTTTATGTTTTCCCACTTGATTATTATGTCATTTTCTCTCCCGAAAAGTCCCATAATTTTATAACCCCCCGAAACTACAATAGAAACAAATTTCCCTGTTTCAAGGTCAATCTCAATGTCGGAGGGAAAGCCAAGACGGACCCCTGTTTTTATATTTATTATTTCCTTATTTCTGATTTCGTTGATACTGCAAGACGGCATAAAATCACCCCGTATATATCTATTCATTTTCAGTATAATTTATGAAAAAAGAACCAATAATGTTTATGTGAAAAAACTAAAAGGGGCATAAGCATTATGATAAATAAGGTGGAAATTTGCGGTATCAACACATCAAAGCTTCCCACACTTTCAGAGGATAAGAAGAGGGAGCTTTTTGAGAAGATAAAAAAAGGAGATGCTTTGGCAAGACAAGAGTTTATCTATGGAAATCTGCGCCTTGTTTTAAGCGTTATGCAGAAATTCAATAACCGAGGGGAATGTGCCGATGATCTGTTCCAGATTGGCTGTATCGGTCTTATAAAGGCCCTTGATAACTTTGACACCTCCCACGGGGTTAAGTTTTCCACTTATGCAGTACCTATGATTATAGGGGAAATAAGAAGATATTTAAGGGATAATAACGCATTAAGGGTAAGCCGAAGCCTTCGTGATATCGCCTATAAAGCTCTGGCGGTTAAGGAAAGGCTTATCTCCGAAACTTCAAAAGAACCCACCAATGCCGATATTGCAAAAGAGCTTGGGGTTAAAACCTCCGAGGTGGATATGGCCCTCGATGCCATTATGGACCCCGTTTCCTTAAATGAACCTGTATATCACGACAACACCGATGCGGTTTTCGTTATGGACCAGGTAAAAGACGAGAAAAATACGGACGAGCGCTGGCTTGACGAGATTTCTTTAAGCCAGGCAATAGACAAGCTCCCCGAACGAGAGAAGAATATAATTTCGCTAAGATTTTTCCACGGGAAGACACAAATGGAGATTGCTGATGAAATAGGCATTTCTCAGGCACAGGTCTCCCGCCTTGAAAAGAACGCCATAAACCATATGAAAAAGCATCTTTAACCCTGGTATTGACTTTGTTTGCGGCATTTGATATAATGTAAAATACAATATTGTATATGGAGATATTTATATGAATATTACTATAATTGGCCTTGGAAAGATAGGCGAAAAGCTTACAGAGAGATTAAGCCGTGAGAAAGAGCACAATATAACAGTTATTGACCAAAACAGCGAGGTAACTAAAAGCGTTGTTAATACCTATGATGTTATGGGTGTTTCAGGCAGTGGTGCCAGCGTTGACACTCTCCGTGAGGCAAAGGTTGAGGATACGGACATTTTAATTGCCGTAACAGGCTCAGATGAGCTCAATCTTTTAACTTGTCTTTTAGCTAAGAAGTTAGGAGACTGTAAAACTATTGCAAGAGTAAGAAACCCTGAATACAGCAAGGAAATCCACCATTTCAAGGAGGATCTGGGCCTTGCTATGATTATCAATCCTGAGCTTACTGCCGCCGATGAAATTGCAAGACTCTTGCGTTTTCCAACTGCGGTACAGATTGATACTTTTGCAAAAGGCAGAGTTGAAATTTTAAAATTTAAAATCCCAAGTGGTTCGCCTCTTTGTGATATGAAGCTTGCGGATATTTCCCAAAAGCTCAGCTGTGATGTTTTGGTATGCGGAGTTGAAAGAGGGGAAGAAGCTTTTATTCCCGGCGGTGACTTTGTTCTAAAAGAGGGAGACTTTATAAGTATAGTTTCCTCTATCGAAAATGCGTCTCAGTTTATCAAGAAAATAGGTATTAAGACCAACAAAGTTAAAGACTGTATCATAGTGGGCGGAGGAACTACCGCTGTATACCTTGCTCATAGACTGATAAAAGCAGGAATAAGCGTTAAGATTATTGAAAACAACCCCGCAAGATGCGAATTTTTATGCGACATTCTCCCGAAAGCTACAATAATAAACGGCGACGGAACGGAAAACCGTCTGCTATTGGAAGAGGGAATAGATAAGGCAGAATCCTTTGTTGCTCTTACAGGGATTGACGAAGAAAATGTTCTCCTTTCTCTCTATGCAAAGACAAAAACTGACGGAAAAATTATAACTAAAATAAACAGAATTGCATACGAAGAGGTTATCGGCAACTTAAATCTTGACACAATAATTTATCCAAAAGAGATTACAGCGGAATACATAATCCGATTTGTCCGTGCTATGAATAACTCCATTGGGAATAATATTGAAACACTTCATTATATTCTGGACGACAAGGCAGAAGCTCTTGAATTCAGGATTAAGGAAAACTCTCCGGTAATCAATAAAACTGTCGAATCTCTTAACTTAAAGAGCGGAATTATTATAGCCTCAATAAACAGAAACGGCAAGATTATAACTCCAAAAGGTAAAGATATCATTAAAGTTGGAGACACAGTTATAATTGTTACGATAAATACAGGCTATAACGACATACAGGATATACTGAAATAGGAGAAAGCTTATGAATCTAAAAGTAATTTCTTATGTTGTGGGCTGGGCACTTAATATAGAGTCAGTGTGTATGCTTTTGCCGTTTCTATGTGCTTTGTCATACGGGGAAGAGAATAAGTTTCTTTTCCTGTTTTGCGCTCTTTTGTGCCTTGTGGTAGGGCTTTCCCTTACCGTAAAACCCCCGAAGAATAAATCAATATTCGCAAAAGAAGGCTTTGTTGCAGTTGCCCTTAGCTGGATTATAATAAGTATTTTCGGGGCAATCCCCTTTAACGCATCAGGTTACATACCAAACTTTTTTGATGCAATTTTTGAAACGGTTTCAGGGTTCACAACCACAGGAGCGTCAATTTTAACAGATGTTGAGGTGCTCCCCAAATCCCTGCTTTTCTGGCGAAGCTTTACTCACTGGATAGGCGGAATGGGGGTTTTGGTCCTTCTGGTTGCGGTCCTCCCTCTTTCAGGAGGAGACAACTTCCATCTTATAAAGGCAGAAAGCCCGGGGCCATCGGTTGGAAAGCTTGTCCCTCATGTTAAATCAACAGCTAAAATCTTATATCTTATATATATGGCTTTAACTGGCTTTGAAATTATTCTCCTCTTAGCAGGCGGGCTTAACCTCTTTGAAGCAACAACACTATCCTTTGGTACAGCAGGTACAGGCGGTTTTGCAATTTTGAATTCGGGCATCGGAGGGTATTCCTCTTATGTTCAGATAGTTATAACCGTGTTTATGATTCTTTTTGGCATAGACTTTTCTTTCTACTACTTAATTCTTATGAGAAAGGTCAAAGATGCCGTTAAGATGGAAGAAGTGCGGGCGTATCTTTTGATAATTTTAGTATCGATTGCTTTGATAGGCCTTAATGTCTATTCAACCTTTGATAGTGTTTTTGAAACAATAAAGCATTCCTCATTCCAGGTAGCGGCAATAATAACCACAACGGGTTATTCAACTGTGGACTTTAATGCATGGCCGGAATTTTCGAAAATAATTCTTGTTATGCTTATGTTCTGCGGTGCCTGTGCAGGAAGCACTGGTGGCGGAATGAAAGTGTCAAGAATACTCATTTTGTTTAAAACTATCATAAAAGAAATAAAAGTTCTTGCTCATCCTAAAAGCGTTATAAAGGTTAAGCTTAACGGAAGAATGTTGGAGCATGAAACCCTGCGCTCAATAAATGTCTTCTTTATTGCATTTATGTTTATATTTGCAACGGCTCTGCTCCTTATAAGCTTTGATAATTTCGATTTTACCACGAATTTTACGGCTGTGGCAGCCACGATAGGAAACATTGGCCCCGGTCTTTCTGTGGTAGGCCCGACGGGCAATTTCTCGGGATTTTCTAATCTTTCAAAAATGATTCTGTCGGCGCTTATGCTTATAGGCCGACTTGAAATATTCCCGATGCTGATTTTATTCTCACGAAAAATCTGGAAAAGATAAAAAATAACCCCCGAAAATTTCGGGGGTTTAATTTTTTTATCTATTCTTCGCTGTCGATAGTTGAAATGCAGATTGTCATTTCTTCTAAAACATCAAGTAGACCGTGAACGGTGTCAAGAGCCGTAAACATTGTAACATTGTTTTCAACGGCGCAACG
>JAFSBJ010000194.1 GCA_017437345.1 Clostridia bacterium
ACCTTTTTAAAAAGATAGATAATCTTCCTATAGCCTATCTCGACACCCATTCAAATGGTGATATTATGAGCCGTCTCACCAATGATGTTGATAATATATCCAACACAGTTTTTCAGAGCCTTGGCTCTCTCATTTCCGGTGTGCTTACCATTGCCGGAACTGTTGGCATAATGTTTTGGTATTGCTGGCAACTAACCCTCATAACTCTTTTAACAGTTGTCCTCACAGTTTTTGTAACCAAAAAAATGTCTGCTAAAATGCGTAAGGTCTATCGCAAGCGCTCAAAGGTTTTAGGTAGATTAAATGGTGAAGCAGAAGAAATGATAACAGGCTATAAAACCGTTGTTGCCTATAATAAGCAGGACTATATCATAAATGAATTTTCAGAAATTTCCGAAGAACTCACCAAAGAAGGCATAAAGGCCGAGATTCTTGGCGGCTCAATGGGACCTATAATGAATTCAATATCAAATCTCAGCTTTGTTATTGTTGCTGCATTCGGCGGATATTTTGCCTATACAGGCCTGATAACAATAGGCGTTATTTCCGCATTTATTATTTATGCCAAACAGTTCTCCCGTCCCATAAATGAAATTGCCACCCTCTATGGTTCACTCCAGACAGCTGTAGCAGGAGCAGAAAGAGTGTTTGAGCTTATGGATAATCCCGATGAGGATAATTCGGGGAATCTTAAAATGGAAAATGTAAATGGTGAAATAAGCTTTAAAAATGTAGACTTTTCCTATCTTCCCGGTAAACAGGTTTTATATGATTTTAACCTTGATGTCAAACCCGGTCAGAAAATTGCTCTCGTTGGTGCCACAGGTAGCGGAAAAACAACCGTTGTAAACCTTTTAATGCGTTTTTATCCCGTAGATAGCGGAAGCATATTTATAGATGGCAACAGTATCTACGACATTTCAAGAAGCGAACTCAGAAAAAACACAGCCATTGTTTTGCAGGACACAGTCCTCTTTTCCGACACTGTTCTCAATAACATAAAATACGCCCGCCCCGATGCCACAGATGAAGAGGTTATAAATGCGGCAAAAATGTCTAATATCCATAGCTATATTGAAAGACTGCCCCAAAAATATAACACCATCCTTAAAAGGGCAGGAGCATCTTTGTCTCAGGGACAGCGTCAGCTCATAACCATAGCAAGAGCAATCCTTGCTGATCCGAAGATTTTAATTCTTGATGAAGCAACATCATCCGTAGACACCCGCACCGAGCGAAAAATCCAGGATGCAATGGTTAATCTTATGAAAGACAGAACCAGCCTTATAATAGCCCACCGTCTTTCGACTATCCGCGATTCCGACAAAATCATCGTAATGGATAAGGGCAGAGTTGTTGAAACAGGTAATCACGATGAACTTTTAAATTTAAAAGGATATTATTATAATCTCTACATGACACAATTTGCAGGTAATGAAATTTAATGTTTCATATGTAACAAAAAGAAGATGCGAAAACACAAAACTGCTTTTTGCATCTTCTTTTTCGTCTCTTTTCATAAATTAAGTGTGTTCTATGAACATAATCGACCCTAAAAAGCTTGACTATGCTCTTGACTTTATCATAAAAAGAGTAGAAGAGAATATGAAGCGTTACAGCATCATTTTCCCAACATCCCAAAGTCGCAACTACAGATATTGGGTATTCCCCAATTACGAGTGGACTCCAAGTTTTTGGACAGGTCAGCTCTGGCTTGCTTATGAACTCACAGGTGATGAAAAATTCAGACACGCTGCCGAAATTCAGATGCAGTCCTACCGTGACCGAATGATACATAAAGTTTGCATAGATACCCATGATATTGGCTTTATTTATTCTCTTTCATGTGTTGCTTCTTATAAGCTCACAGGTAATGAATATGATAAAGAAACTGCTCTTATGGCAGCCGATCATCTTATCACACGCTTCCATGAAAAAGGCAAATTCATTCAGGCGTGGGGTGCAATGGGAGCAGAAGGCAACCGCCGTTTAATTATAGACTGTCTTTTGAATATTCCTTTCCTTTTCTGGGCAACAGAAGTAACAGGCGATGAAAAGTATAAATATGTTGCTGATAATCATTTAAGAACAGCCCTCAGTGTTCTCACCCGTCCCGACTACACAACCCATCACACTTTCTTCTTCAGTCCTGAAACAGGTGAACCTCTCTATGGTAAAACTGCTCAGGGTGCATCAGATGATTCCTGCTGGGCAAGAGGTCAGGCTTGGGGTGTTGCAGGAACAGCATTTAACTATAAATATGTTCCCGAAGATTTTGTGGTTGAAAAACACACAAAGATAACAGATACCTTTGTAAATAGACTCCCCGAGGATAATGTTCCATTCTGGGATATGGATTTCAAACCTGAAGATAATGAACCCCGTGACACATCTGCTTCCGCGATAGCAGCCTGTGGAATTCTTGAAATGAATAAATTCCATAAAAACGAAGCTCACCTAAATGCAGTTTCCAATATGCTTACAGCTCTTATTGATAACTACCTGACCGAAAATATTAAAGGTGCAAATGGTATTCTTTCCGATGGAATGTATTGCCGTCCGGACGGAGATAAACCCGAATCAGTTTTATGGGGTGACTACTTCTTCTTTGAAGCCCTTATGAGAATTAAAAAACCCGACATTAAATTATACTGGTAATTTTAAAAACTTCCTTTCTGTTCCCAAAAGTGGGGCAGAAAGGAAGTTTTACTATATAGAAATTTACTCAGAATTTCGTTTGCGAGATGAGATGTATACCAAATTATTCTCGCGACATGGGTGCAGGCTCAGCCTGCTTTTTATTACTTGAATGTCGGAGCCGATGATGGTGCATCGAATCTTCTTGTGGGTGATGGGGAACTTAAATTAAAATATTCAAGAGCATCCTTTGTTGTGCCAAAGTCTTTGTTTGACCCTGTATCGCTAACCTTGTTAAATGCTTCTCTGAAAAGGGCGTTGTGTGCTTCTTCGCGATTCAAAAGAAAATCAATTGTTTCCCTTACCTTTTTATCATCTATCTGGCGGTATAGGTATTCGTACACCACCTTTGCACGCTGTTCGGAGGCGATGTTGGAAAGCAGGTCGGCACAAAGGTCACCTGTAACCGAAACATAATCGCC
>JAFSBJ010000020.1 GCA_017437345.1 Clostridia bacterium
ATGGCGATGTTGTTCTTTTAGAAAACACAAGATACAGAATAGAAGAAACAAAAAATGTTGACCAGTTCAGCCAGGAGCTTGCATCACTTGCAGATGTATTTGTTAACGATGCTTTCGGCACAGCTCACAGAGCTCACTGCTCAAATGTTGGTGTTACAAAATATCTTGATACTGCAGCTTGCGGTTATCTTATCCAGAAAGAAATTGAATTTTTAGGAAACGCTGTTAACAACCCCGTTAGACCTTGTGTTGCAATACTCGGTGGTTCAAAGGTTTCTTCAAAAATCTCTGTTATCAACAATCTTCTTGAAAAGGTTGACACTCTCATCATCGGCGGCGGTATGGCCTACACATTTATGAAAGCTATGGGCGACGAGGTTGGTAAATCACTTTTAGAAGCTGACTACATCGACTATGCTAAAGAAATGATGGAAAAGGCTAAAGCTAAGGGTGTTAAGCTCCTTATCCCTGTTGATACAGTTGTTGCTCAGGAATTTTCAAATGATGCCCCCCACAAAACTGTTAAAAGAGGCGGCATTGAAGCTGACTGGGAAGGCCTTGACATTGGCGAAGAAACAATCAAGCTTTATATTGATGCTATCAAAGATGCTAAAACAGTTGTTTGGAACGGACCTATGGGTGTGTTTGAAATGCCTACATTTGCAAAGGGTACTAATGCAATAGCTAAAGCTCTTTCTGAAATTGATGCTACAACAATCATCGGCGGCGGCGACAGCGTGGCTGCTGTAAATCAGGCAGGCTTAGGTGACAAGATGAGCCACATTTCAACAGGCGGCGGCGCATCACTTGAATTCCTTGAAGGAAAAGACCTCCCCGGTATCGTAGCTCTTAACGATAAATAAAATATAAATTATATAAAGAGAAAAAATATCGTGAAAAACGATATTTTTCTCTTTATACAATGAGAACGAAAGGATATAATTATTATGAGACAGACAGTAGTTGCAGGAAACTGGAAAATGAATAAAACACCTGCTCAGACAACAGAATTAATTAATGAATTAAAACCTCTTGTTGCAAACAGCCAGAATAAATGCATCGTTTGTGTTCCCTACACATCACTTGCCAATGCTATTGAAGCATGCAAAGATTCTAATATTGAAGTTGGCGCACAGAATATGTATTTTGAAGAAAGCGGCGCATACACAGGCGAAATCGCTCCCGATATGCTTTGCGAAATGGGCGTTAAATATGTTATCATCGGTCACTCCGAAAGAAGACAGTATTTTGCAGAAACTGATGAAACAGTTAACAAGAAAGTTATAAAAGCTTTTGAACATGGTCTCACCCCTATTATCTGCGTTGGTGAATCTTTAGAGCAGCGAGAACAGGGAATCACAGTTGAGCTTTGCAGCATGCAGACAAAAATCGCTTTAAAATATCTCACCGAAGAACAGGTTAAAAAATGCATCATCGCTTATGAACCTATCTGGGCTATAGGCACAGGCAAAACAGCAACAAGCGACCAGGCCGAAGAAGTTTGCAAGGCTATAAGAGAAACTGTTGCTTCTGTTTTTGGTAAAGATGCAGCTGACGAAGTTATTATCCAGTATGGCGGAAGTGTTAATGCCGGAAACTCAAAAGAGCTTTTCGGCAAAGAAAACATTGATGGCGGTCTTGTTGGCGGAGCAAGCCTTAAGGCTAATGATTTTTCTGTTATAGTTAACAGCTGATATTAATAGGAGCGAAGAAATATGAGTAAAAAACCTGTTTTACTTGCTATACTTGACGGTTATGGCAAAAGCGAAATCCACGACGGAAACGCTATTTTCACAGCCAAAACTCCAAGAATGGATGAAATATTAAATAATAACCCCAACACAATTATCCACGCAAGCGGTCTTGATGTTGGTCTTCCTGAAGGTCAGATGGGCAATTCGGAAGTTGGCCACACAAATATTGGCGCCGGAAGAATTGTTTATCAGGAGCTTACAAGAATCACAAAAGCCATTAAAGATGGTGACTTTTTTGACAATGAAGCATTAAATGCTGCTTGTGACAACTGCTTAAAAAATGATTCTGACCTTCACATTATGGGTCTTCTTTCCGACGGTGGTGTTCACAGTCATATTGAGCATCTTTATGCAATAATTGAGCTTGCTAAAAGAAAAGATGTTAAAAATGTTTATGTTCATTGCTTCCTTGACGGAAGAGATGTATCCCCCACAAGCGGTGCATCCTTTGCAAAGGCTCTTATTGAAAAAATAAGAGATTTGGGAAAAGGACAAATTGCCTCAGTTATCGGAAGATACTATGCAATGGACAGAGACAACCGCTGGGAAAGAGTTTCAAAAGCATATGATGCTATTGTTAATGGAATCGGAGAATATTCCGAAAGTGCTGTTACAGCTATTGAAAACTCATATAACAATGATGTTACTGATGAATTTGTTGTTCCCACAGTTATCACAACCGACGGAAAGCCAAACGGTGTGCTTAAGGAAAACGACAGCGTTGTATTCTTCAATTTCCGTCCCGACAGAGCAAGAGAAATAACAAGATCTATTGTTGACGAAGAATTTTCAGGCTTTGAGCGTAAATTCTTTAAAACATATTATGTCTGCATGACACAGTATGACGCAAGTATGCCAAATGTGGATGTGGCATTTAAGCCTCAGACACTTAAAAACACTCTTGGTGAAACTCTAAGTAAGCTTGGCTTAAAGCAATTAAGAATCGCTGAAACAGAAAAATATGCCCATGTTACATTTTTCTTTAATGGCGGTGTTGAAACTGTTTACGAAGGAGAAGACAGAATCCTTGTTCCATCACCTAAGGTTGCAACCTATGATATGCAGCCTGAGATGAGTGCTTATTAGGTTACTGATAAACTTTTAGATGCTATCGACACAGATAAATATGATGTTATAATTCTCAACTTTGCAAACTGCGATATGGTTGGACACACAGGAGTTATGGAAGCTGCTGTTAAGGCTGTTGAAGCAGTTGATGAATGTATTGGAAAGGTATATGACAAGATAAAAGAAAAAGACGGAGTTATCCTTATTACTGCAGACCACGGAAACGCAGAGCAAATGATAGATCCTGAGGATAAGTCTGTGTTTACTGCACACACAACAAATGTTGTTCCTCTTGTTGTGGCTGGGCTTGGAGATATAAAGCTTGAAGCAGGAAGACTTGCCGACCTGGCACCTACAATGCTAGACATTATGGGAGTTAATATCCCAGAAGAAATGACAGGAAAAAGTCTTATTGTTAAATAAAACAAATATAAATAACAAAGGCAGCATAAAAGATTCAAGCAAATCTTTTATGCTGCCTTTTATTATGTCTCCGTTTTAAATATGGCGCCGGATGGCAAATTGCAAAAAGCCATAGGAAATTTAGCTAAATGGTGACATATATCACAAAAAAGTGCGCCCCACAAGTGAGAACGCACTCAAAAAGTGTTTCTCTCCTGCTTTCACGCAATCTTATTCCAATAACGGATTAGAAATGAGAGATAACACCTTTTAAAAAAGTTTAACATTTATGTTAGTATTTGTCAATTATTTCTCATTGACAAATAGCGACATACTTCGTATTATAAACCGCTTATAATATCCAGAGGATCAATATGCTCTCCGTTTTTTATAACCTCAAAATGAAAATGAGGCTCGTCGCAGATTTCTGAAATACAGCTATCTGATGTTTTGCCGATTATTGTGCCTTTGGTAAGCTTATCCCCCACCGACACATACACATCAGAAGAAAGAGATGTGTATTTAAGAATATATTCACCTGATTCAACAGTTACCGTGGTTCCAAAGTTGATATTATATTCAATCTCCTTAACCTCACCCGCCTCTGATGCTATGACCTCTGTGCCATAGGGGCAGGCAATATCAACTCCCAGGTGGGTGCGCCAGTCATCCATTGTGCGGCTATAGGCAAGCTCTGTTTTTGAAAAAGGCTTTACTATTGCACCATTTACCGGGGTTATAAATTCTCTTTTAGTATTTTCCGGCGGCTGGGCTATAATTTCAATATTTTCTTCTGCCTGTGTTTCGGTTTTGGCTATATCTTCCCCATTTTCAGCAAATTCCGAAGGGATATGGGCAATTTCTTTATTACTTGCAGTTTGTGTGACACCGAGAGTTTCTTCCCTTTCTTCATTTGTTCCGGCAGTTGTTATAACAGTTATAAAACAAAGAGCAAAAACCGACAAAAGCATTAATATATCTTTTAAACGGATTTTCTTTTTATTTCTGCTTTCAAATGTGAATGTTTTTCTATTCATTGTGAACACCTCATATTTAGGATGTTCATTTTATGGTTAAATATACTATTTTAAAAGCTTTGTGCCGGGGTAGTAGTGATAGAGTATATCAGAATATTTTTTGCCATTTTGCGCCATTTTTTCTGCTCCATACTGGCTCATTCCAACGCCATGACCATTTCCTGCTACGGTAAAGACAAAGGAGTTATTTTTCATATCCAATGAAAAAGCCGACGATTTTAAAGAAAATATTTTTCGCATATCATTTCCCGATATTTTCTGACCATAAACACAAATATCTTTTATATTACTACCGGATGTATAGCATATATCTCCTATTGCAGCTTTTGAAAAATCTGCATCCGGGCAGTGGGATTTTATTATTTTTTTAAATTCGCTTTCTGTAAATTTATTTTTTGTGATATAGTCTTTTTTCTCATAATCACCGGGACTTTCAACACTTTTAAGATAGCTATAGTCTCCCCCCCAGACCTCAGAAGCTTTTTCCGTGAAGCCATTACTGCAAGAATGAAAAACAGTTATTGCATAATCTCCGTTATAAGAAAGATACTCCCCTTTTGTTTGTTCAACAGCTTGCTTTATCTTTTTTATATTTGCACCATAGCTTTTGCCCCATTTTTCTTTTAACTCCTCATCATCTGAATATGCCTGACAATGGGCAAAATCTGTGCATAAATCTGCTTTTTTATGCTCAGGAAGATTTTTATTTATCTTTTTTAAAGCATAGGTTCTTGCAGAAACAGCCTGAGCTTTGAGGGCTTCCATAGAAAATGAGGATGGCATTTCAGCACTTACAACATATACAAGATATTTTTCAAGACCTACATTTTCTATTTTATCTTTTTTCTTATTATAAAGGCTTATTATTACATCTCCACTATCTGTTTTATCATTATGACAGATAGTAAGCATATATGGCACCAATGCAAAAACAATCAGCAAAAATGCAAGAACAAAGCATACACCTTTCATTTTGTGACCTTCCTATAATCAGACACTAAAATACTTATATATGTATATGCCTTTTTCACAGTATTGATAACTATGAGTTTTTTATTCTTGATTTAGCTCATAAAATGTGATAAAATGATAACATATTTTTTCAGGCGGTGATATTGCATGAACAACAGATCAGAAAACATTGATGCTCTTAGCAAAAAAGCTCAGAGCAGATATAACATAGACTCTAAATACTATGATATGTATAATGTTAAAAGGGGCTTAAGAAACCGTGACGGTTCAGGTGTTATGGCAGGATTTACCAACATCAGCGAGGTTCACGGTTATGTTATAAACGAAGACGAAAAGCACCCTATGCCCGGTGAGCTTATTTACCGTGGCTACAGCATTATGGACCTTGTTCCCAATGCAGGAATTAACAAAAGATACGGATTTGAGGAAATTGCCTTTCTTCTTCTTATGGGCGAATTACCAACAAAGGCTGAGCTTGAAGAATTCTGCGGGTTTATTGCTGAAAACAGAGTTCTTCCTGCCAACTTTACAGAGGATATGATATTAAAGGCACCAAGCCGCGATATAATGAACAAGATGGCAAGGTCTGTGCTTGCATTATATTCCTATGATGATACCCCAGATGATTGCAGCATAGCGAATATTCTCCGTCAGTCACTTATGCTTTTATCAAAGATGCCTTTGATTGGAGTTTATGCATACAACACAAAAA
>JAFSBJ010000195.1 GCA_017437345.1 Clostridia bacterium
CGCGGTTGTTGTGATAGGTAGACACAAATGGTTTAACGGGTGAAAAAGTAACACATTTTATACCCGCATTATTCATTTTTTCCTGAAAATCTCTGGAGGTTGAAATAAGAGACCCCATGCCGTCATACATAAGTCTTACCTCTACCCCTCTGGATGCCTTTTCCTTTAAAAGCTCAAATATGGTCTTCCACATTGTATCCAGCTCATTTATAATATAGAATTCCATAAAAATGTATTTGTTGGCTGACTTAATATCTTCTAGTAGGCTGTCATACATCTTTTCGCCGATATCAAAATATTTTATACCGGAGCAGTTAAAAGAGGGTGCATTTGCCACTTTAAAAAGGTAGTTAAAGATACCGCTTTCTTCTTTTTCGTTCCGGCACACATTCTCTAAAACTCCCGACATAGATTCTGCCAGCTTTTTTGATTTAATGTCTACATCGCTTAATCTTTTCCTTATGCCTGTAGTAAGCAAATCCATGTGAACATAGATATACAAAAATATTCCAAAAAGAGGAACTATAGCCATAAGTGCAATCCATATAAGCTTAAAGCCCGAGTCGCTTTCTCTGTTTATCTCGTATATAATAAGCACCGCAGCAACAAGTGTCATGCCCCCGTTTATAAAAACATGGGAGTCATAAAGCCCCATTGCAGGCAAAATGAGTATGACAAGCTGAACTACAAAAAACAAAATACCAAATATTTTTTTGCTGAAAAATGGTTTTAAAAGCCTACGCATGTATTGCACCTCCTTGCTTTAAAGAATAATTATAAGTGTATTATACCTCTATTATCTCAAATATTCAACATTTGTATCCAAAATTTAACAAAAGGACTTTTGGTTTGATATGCACCCCAAAAGTTAGACACTTTTGGAGGTGCATATTTTTATGGGTAAAACAGGAAGAAAAAATAAAATTTATAGCGCAGAATACAAACTTTGTGCTATAATGGATATGCGAGAACATCATCTTAGTTATTGCGAAACGGTAAGGAAATATTTACAGGGAGTGTCTCCTACTTCAGCAATAGGTACATTGCAACGATGGGAACGCATATTTTTAGAAGAAGGAGCCGAAGGTCTAATGAAAGAAAGACGAGGCAGAGCTTGTAAAGCAAGTGGAACTAGAAAAGGTCGCCCACCTAAACTTGACAAAAAAGTTGAAGAAGATTTGATTGCAGAAAATCAACATCTAAGGCAACAGTTACAATATGTTCAAATGGAAAATGATTACTTAAAAAAACTAAGTGCCTTAGTTCTTGCGGAAGAGCGAAAGAACGGGAAAAGGCGTTAATTATCGCTGAACTAAGGTCTATTTATCCGCTTAAAGAACTGCTTAAGTTATCAGGCATTGCCAGAAGCACCTTTTATTATCATATCAAAAGAAAAGATTTTGATAAATATCAAAGTGAAAAGACAAAAATTACAGAGATATTTAACGAAAACAAAGGTAGATATGGTTATCGTAGAATCACAGCAATGTTAAAAGCAAATGGTCATTGCATAAACCACAAAACAGTTTTAAAATTGATGAGAACTTTGGATTTAAAAGGTAAGCAACGAAAAAACGGGAAATATCATTCATACAAGGGTGAGGTGGGTAAAATTGCAGATAATCTACTACAAAGAGATTTCACAGCATCAAAACCTTTCGAAAAACTGACAACAGATGTAACCGAATTCAAAGTGTGTGATGATAAAGTATATTTATCACCTGTAATGGATTTATACAATCGTGAAATCGTGTCATACTCAATTTCATTAAGTCCAAACTTATGGCAAATTAGAGAAATGCTTGATGGGTTATTTAAGAAGCTTCCTGCTGATGCAAGACCACTATTTCATTCAGATCAAGGATGGCAATACCAACACGCAGAATATCAACGATTATTATCAGAACATAATATTATCCAAAGCATGTCAAGAAAAGGCAACTGTATGGATAACGGAGCTATGGAAAATTTCTTTGGTAGATTAAAGGTTGAAATGTTTTATGGTGAAAAATTTGAAAGCGTTAACGCTTTCATTGATGAATTGAAAAGATATATTGATTACTACAACAACGAAAGAATTTCTATGAAATTAAAAGGAATGAGTCCGGTACAATACCGAACTCATTCACAAGCAAGTTAATATTTAATTTTGTCTAAACTTTGGGGTTCACTTCAG
>JAFSBJ010000196.1 GCA_017437345.1 Clostridia bacterium
AATAGTGAAAAGGTATGGAAGATTTGCTTTCGCAAAACAACTATTAAATAAAGCAAAATATAGGCAATGGATTTATCCATTCCGATATGAACCTGATAATATTAAAATTAAGATAAAACTGAAAGGAAGTTATGTTATGAAAGTTATCTATGCTAATGGCACAGTTGGCGAATGCAGCCCCGAAGAAGAGCTTCACATTATCCGCCATAGTGCTGCCCACATTATGGCTCAGGCAATAAAACGCCTTTATCCTGACGCAAAATTTGCCTATGGCCCCGCAAATGAAAAAGGCTTCTATTATGATGTTGATTTGGGAGATGTTAAGCTCTCCGATGAAGATTTAGAAAAAATCGAAGCCGAAATGAAGAAAATTGTTAAAGAAAATCTTCCCATAAAACCCTCAATTCTTCCAAGAGAAGAAGCTATAAAATTTATGGAAGAAAGAGGCGAATGTTATAAGGTTGAGCATATTGCCGACCTTGCCGATGATGCTCCCATAAGCTTCTTCACCCAGGGTGACTATGTTGATATGTGTACAGGACCGCACCTTTGCTACACAAAAGCATTAAAAGCCTTCAAAATTTTAAGTCAGTCAGGTGCATATTGGAAAAATAATAAAGACAATACCATGCTCACCCGTATTAATGGCACAGCCTTTGCAACCAAGGAAGAATTAGAAGCTCACCTCGTAGCTCTTGAGGAAGCCAAAAAAAGAGACCATAATAAAATCGGAAGAGAGCTTGAATATTTCACAACTGTAGATGAAATTGGTCAGGGACTTCCAATCCTTCTTCCAAAGGGTTCAAGAGTTATTCAGCTTCTGCAAAGATGGGTTGAAGATGTTGAGCAGAAAAATGGCTATCTTCTAACCAAAACCCCCTTGATGGCAAAAAGAGATTTATATAGAATTTCAGGTCATTGGGATCACTATCTCGACGGTATGTTTATTTTAGGCGACCCAATGGATGAAGAAAAAGAATGTCTTGCCCTTCGTCCTATGACCTGCCCCTTCCAGTATCAGGTGTTTTTAAATAAAGGCAGAAGCTACCGCGATCTTCCTATGCGTCTTGGCGAAACCTCAACCCTTTTCCGTAATGAAGACTCCGGCGAAATGCACGGTCTTATAAGAGTTCGTCAGTTCACCATTTCCGAAGGACATCTTGTTCTTCGCCCCGACCAATTGGAAAAAGAATTTGAAGGCTGCCTCAATCTTTGTAAATATTTCCTCGGCACAGTAGGTCTTCTTGATAACTGTACCTTCCGTTTTTCTCAGTGGGATCCCAACAATACCAAAAAATATGAAGGAACTCCCGAGCAGTGGAACGAAGCTCAGGCAACAATGGAAAAAATTCTTAAAAACCTTGATGTTGAATATGAAATCGGCATCGACGAAGCCGCATTCTACGGACCAAAGCTTGATATTCAGTATAGAAATGTTTATGGCAAGGAAGACACAATCGTTACAATTCAGATTGATATGCTTCTTGCTGAAAAATTCGGTATGTACTATACCGATGCCGACGGTCAGAAAAAGCTTCCCTATATCATCCACAGAACAAGCCTTGGATGCTACGAAAGAACTTTGGCATATCTTCTTGAAACCTATGCAGGCGCTCTTCCTGCATGGCTCTCACCTGAGCAGGTAAGAATACTTACCATCACCGACAGAGCCATCGACAAAGCAAACGAAGTATATGAAAAATTAACAGCCGATGGCTATAGAGTAAGCATTGATGATAGTGCCAATACCTTAAAATATAAAGTTCGTAATGCTCAGCTTGAAAAAATCCCCTATATGATTATCATAGGTGATAAGGATATTGAAAATGGCACCATCTCTGTTCGCTGCAGAGGCGGAGAAGACATCGGCACAACCACCTTTGAAAACTTTGCCGAAATCCTAAAGGATGTTGTTGACAACAAGAAAAAATAATCTTATCCCTTGACAAATTATTCATATTTGAATATAATACAATAAGTAAAAGGGAGTAGCTGCCGCCATATTTGGCGTATGGTGTATCGTCAGAACGATTTTAAAAATCCGTACACTATGTAATTAGCAAGACTTTTACCGCTTTAATGAAGCGGTAAAAGTCTTTTTTTACTGTATAGAAATTTGCGTTCCTATACAGAAAAAATGTTTGCATTAGCTGATCAAAAAACAAAAAGGAGAAAAGATATTATGTTAATTCCAATTCTTATGCTGGCTCTTGGCTTTGTCCTTCTTATTAAAGGGGGCGACTGGTTCGTTGACGGTGCATCAGGTATTGCCCGTCGTTTTCATCTTCCCGAAATCCTAATCGGTGCCACAGTTGTTTCAATAGGAACCACCCTTCCCGAGGTTATGGTTTCTGCAGGTGCAGCCCTTCAGGGAAGCGGCTCTATCGCCTATGGAAATGCAATAGGCTCCATAATCTGCAACACAGCCCTTATTGCGGCATTGACAGTATCCATAAAACCTGGCAGAGCCGATAGAAAAAGCATGATTATTCCTGTGGCTTTCTTTTTTGTTTCTGCTTTTTTATATTGCTTTATAGCCTATGCATTCGGAAGATTTTCACGCCTTTGCGGATTTGCCCTTCTTGCAATTTTTGTCATATATATGATTTCCAATGTTTTAAGTATGAAAAAAAGCTCTGCCCAGGAGGCTCAGGTATCCGGTGATGAAGGTGAAATTCAGGGTGGAAGCTTTCTTAAAGATATAGTTCTTCTTGTTATAGGTGCTGTTTTAATTGCTTTTGGTGCAGATTTCCTTGTTGACAATGCAATCATAATTGCAGAAAAATGTGGTGTTTCCGAAAAGGTTATCGGTCTTACCATTGTTGCTCTTGGAACCTCACTCCCTGAGCTTGTAACAGCCATCACATCCCTTATAAAAGGTCATGGCTCGCTGTCTCTTGGAAATATCATCGGTGCCAATATCTTTAACCTCGTGCTTGTAAGCGGTGCGGCAGTTGCCATAAATCCATTCGACCTTCCTGTGTCAGGTCTTGTTGCAGGAATAAATTCATCGCTTGTTATCGATATCCCCGTTATGCTTCTGGTAATGAGCATTCTCACAATTCCCACCCTTATAAAGCAAAAGCTTTCCCGCTGGCAGGGAATAGTCCTTTTAGGAATTTATGCTTTGTTCTGCATATTGCAGTTTGCAATATAAAATAATTAAAAGAGGTGCGTTATGAGTTTTTTACTTGAAAGCTTTATGGCAGTAACATGGCAGCAAGGCGTTATGTATATTGTCGGATTAATTCTTATCTACCTTGCAATCAAAAAAGAATATGAACCATCCCTTCTTCTTCCTATGGGCTTTGGTGCAATTCTTGTTAACCTTCCCTTCTCCGGTGTTCTCAATCAGACAATCGAAGGAATAGGCGAGGTTCAGGGTATCATAGAATGGCTCTATGAAATCGGTATCGGTGCTTCAGAGGCAATGCCCCTTCTTCTTTTTATAGGCATTGGTGCTATGATAGATTTCGGTCCCCTTCTTTCAAACCCCAAAATGTTTTTATTTGGTGCCGCAGCACAGTTTGGAATATTCTTCGTTGTTATTGTGGCTGTGCTTTTAGGCTTCGATTTAAAAGATGCCGCATCAATCGGTATTATCGGTGCAGCCGATGGTCCAACCTCAATCCTTGTTTCTCAGGTACTTAAATCAAATTATATAGGCCCCATAGCTGTTGCGGCATATTCCTATATGGCTCTTGT
>JAFSBJ010000197.1 GCA_017437345.1 Clostridia bacterium
CCGGAGACTCGAACTCAGCACGCTCTGCATTCGTGAAAAACCGCATCTTTTTTGATTGTCAAGCTTGAAGGGCGTCAGCCCATCTGCGCTTTCCGCACCAAAAATCTGCATTTTTTCGCGAATGGAGAGTTCGAAGAAGTTTTTGCAATAAATTCAAAGCAAGACAAGAAAAAAGCACAGGTAATACGCGGTGTATTGCCGAGCATTTTGACGAAGTATTGCGAAGAATTTGCCGCAAAAACCGCACTTGGTTCGAATCTTCGGTGGCTAGCCATTGGAGTATTATCCTAAATGCTATAAATTATTGATTAATGGCTTGATGCCATTAATCAATAACAGTGAAGAGAGAAAAGAGAAGAGATAATAGAATCGGAACAAAGTCGCAAGATGCGACTTTGAACCATTTCTATTCACTATTCTCTATTCACTCTTATCTATTATTGCTCTTTGCAGCAAATATTTTCAGGAGAATGAAAATGAAGAAAAAACCTATAGTTCTAACAGCTTTAATAACTGCGGTATGCGTTTTCTTAATCACAACCGTATTTTATACCACTCCCACAGGAAATCTTGTGTTCAGCACCTTGTCGGACACAGTAACCGGAAGAAACTATGCAAAATTTGCACAGATGGATTATCTTATAGACAAAAACTATATGGGTTCATATTCCGATGAATGGCTTATGGATAATGCCCTTCATATGTATGTGGCAAGTCTGGGTGATCCATATTCGGGTTTTTTTAACAAACAGGAATATGAAGAGTTTTCCTCCGGACTTTCCGGAGACTACAGGGGAATAGGTGTTACTATTTCAAATGAAAATGATCGCATCCTGGTTGGAAATGTTCAGTCCGGCTCTCCTGCAGATAAAGCAGGAATAAAAAAAGGCGACATAATAACAAAGATAAATGGCAAAGCATACAGCGGAAAGTCATTAAATGATGCTGTGTCTGCCATAAAGAAAAACCCTGTCGGCACATCTGTTAAGATAACTGTGGAGAGAAATGCTCAGGAAATGGAGCTGACAATTGTTATTGAAGATATAAAGCAGGTTTTTGTTTCTTCAAGATTCCTTCAGAATTCCATAGGCTATCTGAGGCTTCAGTCCTTTGGAAGCGATGTTTACAAGGAATTTAAAAAGCAGATAGAAGACATGAAAGCCAAGGGCATGAAAGGTCTTATAATCGACCTTCGTTCAAATCCCGGCGGAGCATTAAATACAGCAGTTGCAATCGGTGATTATCTTCTTGGCGAAGGCACACTTCTCACAGTCCGCGACAAATCCGGCGAAGAGCAGGTGTATAAATCTCATAAGGGAGAATTGGAGCTTCCGATGTGTCTTCTTATAAATGAAAACAGCGCAAGCGCATCAGAGCTTATTGCAGGGGCGCTCCGCGACTATAAAAAGGCAGTTCTTGTTGGAAAGAAAACCTATGGCAAAGGTGTGGTTCAGTCGGTATTTGACCTTGGCGATAAAACAGGTCTCCGCCTTACTACTGCAAAATATTATACACCATCAGGAGAATGTATCCACGAAAAAGGCGTTTCGCCCCATGTTGAGGTTGATTTGCCTGAGGGCGTAACATTTTCTCAGCTTGATGTTGAAATAGAAAATGACACACAGCTTGAAGCTGCAATAAAGGAAATGGAAAAGCTTCTTATTGAAGGAAAAGCATGATAAAAATGTGTATATAATAGTAAAAAAGCCGCAAAAATGTGGATAATGTTAAATGTTTTGTGGAATTCCGGCAGTTTTAGCCTGAAAAACCCACGGGAACCGATATTATGAAAGGAAACGCAGATGAAGAGAGAAAGCGGAATTTTAATGCATATATCATCTCTGTGGGGAGATTATTCCTGCGGAAGCTTTGGAAAAGAAGCAATAGAATTTGTCGATTTTCTTTCGCAGGCGGGCTTTAGCTGGTGGCAGGTTTTGCCATTTTGCATGGTTGATGAATGTAATTCGCCCTATAAATCTTATTCGGCATTTGGAGGTAATCCCTATTTTATAAGCCTTGAAACTCTTTTTGAAAAGGGGTATATCACAGCCGATGAGCTCAAAAGTGCAAAGCAAAAAACTCCCTATAGCTGCGAATATGAAAGACTTTCAAAGGAGAGATTTGCTCTTTTAAAAAAGGCTTCGCAAAGATGCACAGATGAAAAAGAAAAAATAGAAAAATTTATTTTGTCTCACCACCACATTGCCGGATTTTGCGAGTTTATGGCATTAAAGATGGCAAATGATTATAAAGCGTGGAATGAGTGGGATATTTCGGAATATGATGAAGATAATCTTTTTGCATGGCAATTTATTCAGTATGAATTTTTCTCAGAGTGGAAAAAAATAAAAGACTACGCTAATTCAAAGGGGATAAAGATTTTAGGTGATATTCCAATCTATGTTTCCTACGACAGCGCCGATGTGTGGGCAAATAAGGAGCTTTTTGAGCTTGACGGGGGCGGCTTAATGAAAGCTGTGGCGGGGGTTCCGCCCGATTATTTCTGTGAGGCCGGTCAGCTCTGGGGCAATCCTCTTTATAACTGGAAGAAAATGAAAGAAGATAATTATCTCTGGTGGCAGGAAAGGATAGAGGCAAGCTTTGAAATTTTTGACGGAATAAGAATTGACCATTTCAGAGCGATAGAGAGCTATTGGTCTGTTCCAAAAGACGCCGCCACAGCCAGGGAAGGCAAGTGGATAAAGGGGCCGGGAATGGATTTTATAAAATCTATAAAAAGAAAAGCCGGTCAAAAGCTTATTGTTGCCGAGGATTTGGGGCTTATAACTCCGGAGGTGTTCCGCCTTGTTGAAAAAAGCGGTTTTCCGGGAATGAGAGTTATGCAGTTTGGCTTTTTAGATAACAGCGACTCAACCCATCTTCCTCATAATTATCATAATAATTGCATTGCCTACACAGGCACCCACGACAACAACACCCTTCTGGGGTATGTGTGGGAAATGGATGAAGAAAGCAGGAAACGCCTTCTTGAATACTGCGGCTATACCCAGAGCGACTGGGACAAAGGCTATGACCACATAATTCGCACTCTTTTTGCCTCCGCTGCAGGAATTGTTATAGTTCCCATTCAGGATATTCTTCTTTATGGAGCCGACACCCGTCTCAACACTCCGGGCAAGGCAGAGGGCAACTGGGCATACAGAGTTACAAAAGAGCAGATAATGTCGGCAGAAAGCGAAAAGTTTGCCGGATATAACAGCTTATATAAAAGAAATTGATGATAGTTTATAATATTTTGCATATCAAAAGCAGGAAAAGATGAAAAAGTTTAACAAAAATGTGGAATTTTTGACATCTTGCAAAAAATAATGTTGACAAACGCAAAGTGTTAGTATATAATCGTAATGGTTTTTAGTCTATGGGTGGTTTTTTGCCCATCAGACATTGTAAATGTATTTTGACGGTGCAGATTTCTCTGCGGCAGAGAAATTGTGTGCTGCGATGACATAAAGTCATAAAATGGCGTAAGGTCATTGAATTCTAAGGAGGTGTAATCACTATGAAGAGAACATATCAGCCAAATGTTAGACACAGAAGCAAAGTTCACGGCTTCAGAGCAAGAATGAGCACAGCTAACGGCAGAAAGGTTTTAGCTCGCAGAAGATTAAAAGGTAGAAAAGTTCTTTCCGCTTAATTTTTGATTTTCTAAATTTTTAAGACCACTTCGGGTGGTCTTTTTTGCCACTTGTAAAAAAGTTGGCAAGTATTAAGTTATGTGTATGCTATCTTACGCATATGCGATATGTTTGCAAATGCAAACGCGATATATTTGCTGACGCAAATGCGATATAATTTTCTTTGAAAATTCCGATATGATACAAATTCCATATCGTCGCGTGAGCGACATATCGTGCCGCAAGGCATATCGTGTGCGAAGCACATATAACAAATTCCTTTAGGAATTTATATCGTTGCAAAGTGTGAAGCACTTTGCTTATCTCGGAGGTAGTTTAAATTATGAAAAATACAGTTAAGCTCAACCGGGAATTTCGCTATGCTTACAGAAAAGGCACAAAAGTTGTGACGGATTGTCTTGTTTGTTATTCGTACAGTAACCGTCAGTCCTTTAATAAGCTTGGCATAACTGTGTCCGCCTCGATAGGAAAGGCGGTTTGCCGCAACAGAATAAAAAGGCTGATTCGCGCGGCCTACAGTGCGCGAAAGGATGAGCTTCAAACCGGCCACAACATCATCGTTGTTGCACGGAGCAAGATGACAGAGGCAAGCTTTGAAGAAACTCTTAAAGCTTTTGACTATTCACTAAGAAAGATGGGTCTGCTATGAAGAAAGTGTTATTATTTTTAATTCGCTTCTATCGCAAACATCTCTCGCCTTTGAAAAAACCTTGCTGCAGATTTTATCCAAGCTGCTCTGAATATGCTTTTCAGGCAGTTGAAAAATATGGAGCAGCAAAGGGAACATATCTTGCAGGAAAAAGAATTTTAAAATGCCATCCTTTTCACAGCGGAGGATATGATCCGCTTAAATAGGAGGAAATATGGATTTCTTTGATATTATAAAAATCCCGATAGGTTATCTTCTGGGATGGATTTATAATCTTATTCCCAACTACGGTTGGGCACTTATCATTTTTACACTGGTTGTAAAGCTTCTGCTTTTGCCTTTAGGTCTCAAACAGCAGAAATCAATGACAAAAATGCAGGCAATGCAGCCAAAAATTGCCGCACTTCAGGAAAAATATAAAAACGATCAGCAGAAACTCAGTCAGGAAACAATGAAGCTCTATAAAGAGTATGGCATAAGTCCTATGGGCGGATGTTTGCCTATGCTTATTCAGCTTCCTATTTTATTTGCTCTCTACAGAGTTCTCTATCGTCCTCTTACCTATATGCTTCATATGTCCGATAAGGCAATTGGAGCTTTGGGCAATCAGTTTGTTATTGATATGTCCAATAAAAACCCCATGGCGCAGATTCAGATTGCGGAAAAAGCAAATCTTATTGATTTTGATTTCTTCGGTCTCAACCTTTCAGCCAATCCAAATGCCGAAGGTTGGTTTGCAGTTGCAATGATTATTCCTGTGCTTGCTGCTGTTACAACATATTTTTCTTCAAAAATCACCATGCTTATGAACAAAAATAAAAAAGAAGAAAAACAAGAGGAAAAACCAAAGAGAATTCTTTCTCCTGATCAGAAAGACACAAAACCCAACGCCAACGAAATGGGCCAAACAATGACCTGGATGATGCCTATATTCACTCTGTGGATAACAGCAACCTTCCCTGCGGCTCTTGGTATTTACTGGGTTGCATCAAATGTATTTTCAATCGGACAAACTGTTCTTTTAAATGGTCACTATTCAAAGAAAATGGATAATGAAATTTCAGCACAGGAAGCACTCCTAGCCCAAAAAAGAGAAGCAAAGTTTGCAGGAAGAAAAAGAAAGGGGAAAAAATAAATGATAATCGAAAAGAAAGCTAAAACAAAAGAAGAAGCAATTAGCCTCGCGCTTGCCGAAATTGGTGCAGATGAGAGCGAAGTTGAAATAGAGGTTGTTGAAGAAGGTTCAAAAGGATTTTTAGGTCTTGGCGGTAAGGATGCTGTTGTTAAGGTTACTTATAATCCCGACAGCGAAAAAAGAGCTACCGACTTTTTAAATAAAATTTTTGAAATCACAAACGAAGATGTTACTGTTGAATCTGAAATAGACGGAGAAATTTTAAAAATAAATCTTTCCGGCCCCGATATGGGAATCGTTATCGGAAAAAGAGGCGAAACCTTAGATGCTCTTCAGCACCTCACAAGCCTTGTTGTTAACAGAGGAGACAAATCCTTCTTAAAGGTTTCTCTCGATGCTGAAAACTATCGTGAAAAAAGAAATGTTGCATTGGAAGAGCTTGCAGGCAAGCTTGCAAATAAAGTTGTGCGCACAGGCAGAAACCAGACCTTAGAGCCTATGAATGCTTATGAAAGACGCATTATCCACTCTGCACTTCAAAACCACGAAACTGTTACAACTTATAGCATAGGTCAAGGCGTGAATAGAAAAGTAGTTATAGCACTTAAAAAATAAAATTAGTGAAAAGAGAATAGTGAAAAGACAATAGCGAAAAGAAATAGAAGAAATCCGCCTTTCAGGGCGGATTTCCACATTTTCTCTTCTCTTTTATCTCTTATCTTTTCTCTGTTTCCCAAAAGGGAGTTGAGTGTTTTATGAATTTGTTTTCTACGATTGCTGCTATTTCTACCCCCTATGGCACAGGCGGAATATCTATAATAAGAATAAGCGGCAGTGAGGCTGTGGCTATTGCAGATAAGATATTTAAAGCATCGTCGGGAAAAAAGCTTTCCGCTTCCCCCAGCCACACAATCCACCACGGTCACATCCTGTCAAGTGACGGAAAGGTTCTGGATGAGGTTTTGGTGTCGGTTATGCTCTCACCCCGCACCTACACCGGCGAAGACACAGTTGAATTAAACTGCCACGGTGGCCTTTTTACCACAAAGAGAATTCTTGAAGAGGTTTTAAAGGCAGGCGCTCAAAACGCTTCAAGGGGTGAATTTACAAAACGCGCATTTTTAAATGGCAAAACAGACCTTGCAAGAGCGGAGGCTGTTATAGACCTTATTAATTCAAAAACAAACCTTGAGCAAAGTGTGTCGGTCAATCATCTTGGCGGAGCGCTTTCGTCAAAGATAAATAAGCTAAGAGAACGCCTTTTAGCTCTTATAGCTCATGTGCAGGTGCTTATTGATTATCCCGATGAAGAGCTTGAGCCATTATCCGATGTTGAATTTTTAAATGAGCTTAAATCCATAAAATGCGAGGCATCAAAGCTTCTTGCCACATCAGAAGCAGGAAGCATCATAAAAAATGGTATAGCCACAGCTATCGTGGGTAAACCAAATGTTGGAAAATCTTCCCTTCTTAACCTCTTGTCAGGAGAAGAAAAAGCAATTGTAACAGATATTGAAGGCACAACAAGAGATGCCATTGTAGAGAGTGTGTCTCTTGGCGGAATAAGTCTTAACCTTGCCGACACAGCCGGAATAAGGGAAACCGATGATAAAATCGAAGCTATCGGTGTTAAAATTTCAAAAGATTATATTGAAAAATCAAAGCTTATAATCTTTATGGCTGATGCAGCATCCGGCATAGATGAAAACGACAAGGAAATAATAAAGAGCCTTGCAGGAAAGAAATGCATTGCTCTTATAAATAAATCCGACAAGGCACGCCTTGAAAATGAAGATATATTAAAAGAAAGCTTTGACAGAGTGATAAGCTTTTCGGTTAAAACCTCTCAGGGCCTTTGTGAGCTTGAAGCTGCAATAAAGGAAATGTTTGAAATTGGTGAAATAGAAAACAATTCTGATATAATAACAAACGCCCGCCACAGAGATGCTCTTGTAAAGGCAGAAGCAGCTCTTTTATCTGCAATTTCTTCAATAGAAATGGGTATCAGCCCCGACACCTGCTTTATAGATATTGAGGATGCAATATCAGCTCTTGGCGAAATAGTGGGGCTTACAGTCAGCGAAGAGGTTGTGGACAGGATATTTCATTCTTTCTGTGTGGGCAAATAGAATGAAATATCAGAGAAAAGATAATAGTGAAAAGTGAATAGAAATGGAAGAAATCCGACCTTACAGGCGGATTTCAACATTTTCTCTTCTCTATTCTCTCTTATCTCTTCACTTGTTTCCCATTTCTCGTAGTGCATAAATGCACTTTATACAAGATAATGTATTAATTAGAAACACTAAACACAAGATATGCTTTTTGGCACATTTTCACACAATTTTGTTGTGCAATTTGTATATGTTTTACGATTTTTTGTCCGATTTTGAGCAAAAAATCTTGGGAAATCGGTTAAAACTCAGCTTTTATGGGCGTTTGGCGGATTTTAATGCCTTTGTTTTTCGTTAAAATAAATAAAAGTCGGCAATAAAACCACTTGGTATACTGTTAAAAATTAACAAAGTTTTGAAAAAACTCATTTTTTTGAAACTTTAGGTAAATATTACTGTTGCAAAATAGCGGCAAATATAGTAAACTAGCCTAGTGTGGCATGACATACGATGAAGTGGAAGGTTACCTACCGCGCTATATTTGCGGTGAATTTCCATGGAGAATGTCCGAATCATTGAATCCGGGCGGCTTAGTCACAGTTAATACCAAGTGTATTTTTATGCCCCGGGAGCAGTATGCCTCGGGATTTAAAAATGAGAAGGTATGACACACACGGATGTGTGTACTGTTTTTCGACTGCCGATGTGGCACCAAAAAATTATTTTATGTTAGGAGGTACTATCAATGGCTAAAAGTCAGAAAATCAGAATCAAGCTTAAAGCTTACGAGCACCAGTTAATCGATCAGTCTGCCAAAAAGATTGTTGAAACAGCTGAAAGAACAGGTGCAAAGGTTGCAGGTCCTATTCCACTGCCGACTAAGAAAGAGATCGTAACAATTCTCAGAGCTGTACACAAATATAAAGACAGCCGCGAACAGTTCGAACTCAGAACTCATAAGAGACTTATCGACATCTTAGAACCTACTCCCAAAACCATCGACACACTTTTAAAGATTTCTCTTCCCGCTGGTGTGGATATCGAAATCAAGCAGGTGTGATTGAAGATGTGATGCAGAAAGCTTAATGATTCTGCACGGTTGCTGTCTCCATCCTAAGGCAGCAGGTCATGTTGAGGCACCTTAAGCTTCAACCAATAACCAAATATAGGAGGAAATGAAGAATGCAAAAAGCAATTTTAGGAAAGAAACTCGGAATGACTCAGCTTTTTACAGAAGACGGCACAGTAATTCCTGTTACTGTTATTGAAGCCGGCCCTGTGGCAGTTATTCAGAAAAAAACAGTTGAAAACGATGGCTACAATGCAATTCAGGTAGGCTTCGGCGACTGCAAAGAAAAAGCCCTCAATAAACCCTTAATGGGCCATCTTGCTAAAGCCGGTGTAAGCCCCAAAAAGCATCTCAAAGAATTCAGACTCGAAGATGACTCTGCTTACAATGTTGGTGATGTTATCACAGCTGAAATCTTTGCAGAAGGTGACAAAATTGATGTTACAGGCATCAGCAAAGGTCACGGCTTCGCAGGTACAATCAAAAGATGGGGAACCCACAGAGGTCCTATGACTCACGGATCCGGCTACCACAGAGGCGTTGGCTCCATGGGCGCTTGCTCAACACCATCAAGAGTTATGAAAAACAAGAGACTTCCAGGTCACATGGGTGTTGAACAGGTTACAGTTCAGAACTTAAATGTTGTTAAAGTAGATGCCGAAAAGAACATCATCCTTGTTAAAGGCGCTGTTCCGGGTCCTAAAGGCGGTATCTTAACAATAAAAGACAGTATTAAAGCGTAAGATTCTAGGAAAGGAGGACTAACACATGCCTAAATTAGCTTTATATAATATGGAAGGAAACAACATCGGAGAAATCGAAGTATCCGAAAAAGTTTTCGCACAGGAAGTAAACAAGGTGGCACTCCACCAGGTTGTAGTTAACTATCTTGCAAATCAGAGACAGGGCACTCAGAGCACCAAAACCCGTTCAGAAGTTCGCGGCGGCGGTATCAAACCCTGGAGACAGAAAGGCACAGGCCGTGCAAGACAGGGCTCAATCCGCGCTACACAGTGGATTAAAGGCGGTATCGCTCTTGGTCCCAAGCCCAGAGACTACAGCTACAGTGTAAACAAAAAGCTTAAAAAGGTTGCTATGATTTCTGCTCTCAGTGCAAAATGTGCTGATAACGAAATAATCGTAGTAGATGAAATAAAACTCGATGAAATCAAAACCAAAAAGGTTGCCGAAATGCTTAAGGCTCTTAATGCTCCTGCAAAGGCTCTCATCGTTACAAACGAAAAGAATGACAATGTTGTTAAGTCAGCAAAAAATATCGAAGGTGTTACTACCACATTCATGGGTAGCTTAAATGTTTACGATATTTTAAAACATGACGTTATGGTTGTTACAAAAGACGCCGTAGCCAAAATTGAGGAGGTGTACGCATAATGAATAACCACGATATCATTATAAAACCTATAGTTTCAGAAAAAAGCATGGATCAGTTAGCAGACAGAAAGTACACCTTTAAAGTTGCTATGAATGCAAACAAAATCGAAATCAAAAAAGCTGTTGAAGAAGTTTTCGGCGTTAAGGTTGAAAAAATCACCACAGCAAGAGTGCTCGGAAAAGTTAAAAGAATGGGCGCTACCTCAGGTAAGAGAGCTGATTGGAAAAAAGCAATCGTAAAACTTACCGCTGATAGCAAAACAATCGAATTTTTCGATGGCATGGCGTAATTAATTAGTTAGGAGAGTGAAACGCAATGGCAATTAAAAAATATAATCCCACTTCTCCCGCTCGCAGATTTATGACTGTTTCAACATTTGAAGAGCTTTCAAATGTTGCTCCTGAAAAATCATTGCTGGAACCCTTAAAGAAACACTCCGGCAGAAACTCTTACGGTAGAATAACAGTTCGTCACAGAGGCGGCGGAAACAGAAGAAAATACAGAGTTATCGATTTCAAGAGAAATAAAGATAATATGAATGCTACTGTTCTTTCAATCGAATACGATCCCAACAGAACAGCTAACATTGCGCTCGTTCAGTATGAGGACGGCGAAAAGGCATATATCATTGCTCCCTACGGTCTTAAAGCAGGTGATGTTGTAAGATCCGGTATGGATGCTGATATCAAGCCCGGTAACGCACTCCCCATC
>JAFSBJ010000198.1 GCA_017437345.1 Clostridia bacterium
ATATACGATTTTATCGTATATGTCAACAGATTTTTTGCCCTATCAAGAAAAAATACAACTAATAATAATATATCCCCAAAAATCAAAACCCGACAAAGCATTTTTGTTTTGTCGGGTTTCTTCCTATTATATATTATAATATTCAACTGCTGCTTCAAACATCTGCATATCATATTTTCCGTCAACATTGATATAGAGATTATTTCCGATACGCTCGGAGTGGCCCATTTTACCAAATACTCTGCCATCGGGAGATGTGATACCTTCGATTGCAAGAACAGAGCCATTGGGGTTATGAGCAATATCCATTGTGGCATTTCCGGAAAGGTCAGCATACTGAGTTGCAACCTGACCGTTTGCGGCAAGGAGTCTTGCTGTTTCTTCAGGGCAGAGGAATCTGCCTTCGCCATGGGAAATAGGCACATTATATACCTCGCCCACCTTTGTTTTTGCAAGCCAGGGTGATTTATTGGAAGCGATAACTGTGCGCACTATCATGGACTGATGGCGGGCAATGGTGTTGAAGGTGAGAGTTGGTGAATTTTCATCTGTATCAACAATTTCGCCATTTGGCACAAGACCAAGCTTTATGATTGCCTGGAAGCCATTGCAGATACCTGCCATTAAACCATCACGGTTTTTGAGAAGGTTATTTACAGCATCTTTTATGCGGGGGTTTCTTAAGAAGGCTGTGATGAATTTGCCTGAACCGTCGGGTTCGTCACCACCGGAGAAGCCGCCGGGAATAAAGATTATCTGAGATTTGTCAACTAAGGAAGCAAATTTTTCAACAGACTGGGCAACGCCTGCCTGGGTGAGGTTATTGATAACCATTATTTCAGGGTCAGCGCCGGCTTTTAAAAGACGCTTAGCTGTGTCGAATTCGCAGTTTGTTCCGGGGAATACAGGAATTAAAACCTTCGGTCTTGCCACCTTGATTGAAGGAGCTACTCTTTTTTCGCAAGGGAAGCTGAAGGTTTCAACCTTGGGTTCTTCTGCCTTTGCCTTTACAGGGAACACAGGTTCGAGCTTATCGCAATATATTTTTTCAATATCACAAAGGCAAACCTTTTCACTGCCAAAGGATAACGCATATTCTTCGGTGGTTTCACCTAAGACAATTGCGCCTTCTATATCTTTTGTTGTTTCAAGAACAAAGGCACCATAGTTATAGCCAAAGATTTCTTCTTTTGAAATTCCATCTGCAAATTTAAAGCCTATGCGGTTACCAAATGACATTTTCATAACTGCTTCTGCAATACCGCCAAAGCCGGGAGTGTAGGCTGAAACAACGCTTCCGTCTTCTGCAAGCTTATTTACAAGGGCAAAAATCTTCTTCTGGCTTTCTTTTTCAGGAAGGCCGAGCTTTGTTAGCTCAGGTTTTACAAGAACAACCTTCGAGCCTGCCTTTTTGAATTCAGGAGAAATAAGCTTTTTAGCATCGGCAACTGTTATTGCAAAGGAAACAAGAGTTGGGGGAACATCAATATCTTCAAAGCTTCCGCTCATTGAATCCTTACCGCCGATTGATGCTTTAGCAAAGTCGAGCTGTGCATCAAAAGCGCCAAGGAGGGCGCCCATGGGCTGTCCCCAGCGTTTGGGATCACGGAGAGGCTTTTTGAAATATTCCTGGAAGGTGAGATAGCAATCATCAAGGGGAGCGCCTGTGGATACAAGCTTTGCAATTGATTCTACAACTGCAAGATATGCACCGTGATATGGACTCTTTTCCATTATATATGGGTTATATCCCCAGCTCATAACGGAGCAGGTGTCGGTTTCTTTTGTTTCAAGGGGAATTTTAGCAGCCATTGCCTGGGCAGGAGTCTGCTGATATTTACCACCAAAAGGCATATACACAGAGCCTGCGCCGATGGTGGAGTCGAAGCGTTCGCTAAGACCTTTTTTGGAGCAAACATTCAAATCGCCTGCAAGAGCTTTGATATTATCTGAAAAGCTTCCGTCAACTTTTTTAGCAAAGTCCTGAGCTTTTTCAACTGTTATAGTGATGTGCTTTTCAGCACCGTTGGAATTTAAGAATTCGCGGGATAAATCCACAATCTGTCTGCCATCGTGGTTCATAACAAGGCGGGGTTCTTCTGTTACCTGGGCAACGATTGTTGCTTCAAGGTTTTCGGAAGATGCAAGAGAAATGAATTTATCAACATCCTTTGGTTCAACCACAACTGCCATTCTTTCCTGAGATTCACTTATGGCAAGCTCAGTTCCGTCGAGACCGTCATATTTTTTGGGAACTGCATTAAGGTTTATCTTAAGACCATCGGCAAGCTCACCTATTGCAACAGATACACCGCCTGCGCCGAAGTCGTTGCAGCGTTTGATAAGGAGAGATGCTTCTTTATTTCTGAAAAGTCTCTGGAGCTTTCTTTCTTCGGGAGCATTACCCTTCTGAACTTCTGCGCCGCAGTTTTCAAGAGATTCGGTGCTATGGGATTTTGAAGAACCTGTGGCACCGCCGCAGCCATCTCTTCCTGTTCTTCCGCCAAGAAGGATTACAACATCACCGGGGCTTGGAACCTCGCGACGAACATTTTCCTGAGGAGCCGCACCAACAACTGCACCAATTTCAAGTCGTTTTGCAGCATAGCCATCGTGATATAATTCATCAACGATACCTGTGGCAAGACCTATCTGATTACCATAGGAGCTATAGCCATTGGCAGCTGTTGTAACAATCTTTCTCTGGGGGAGCTTTCCGGGAATTGTTTCGGAAATGGGTTTTAAAGGATCGGCAGCGCCGGTCACTCTCATTGCCTGATAAACATAGGCTCTTCCGGAAAGGGGATCGCGGATAGCACCGCCAATACAGGTTGCCGCACCACCGAAGGGTTCGATTTCTGTGGGGTGGTTATGAGTTTCATTCTTGAAAAGAAGAAGCCATTTTTCTTTTTTGCCTTCTACATCAACATCTATTTTAACTGTGCAGGCATTGATTTCTTCTGATTCATCAAGCTTTGCAAGGTCGCCTGTGGATTTTAAATATCTCACAGCCATTGTGGCAATGTCCATAAGATTAACGGGCTTTGTGCGTTTTAATTCTGCTCTTACCTTTGTGTAGCGGTCATAAGCATCACTCACAAAATCATCTTCAAAGCTTGCTTCGTCGATGGTTGTTAAGAAGGTTGTGTGGCGACAATGATCTGACCAATAGGTATCAATCATTTTAATTTCGGTGATGGTGGGGTCGCGATGTTCTGAGGTGAAATATTCGCGGCAGAACTTTATATCGTCGATATCCATTGCAAGACCATTTTTATTTATAAAGTCTGCAAGCTCATCATCTGTCATTTTTATAAATCCATCAACCACCTTAACAGGCTCGGGAACAACAAGCTCAGCTTCTAAGGTTTTATATGTATCAAGGGTTGCTTCTCTGCTGTCTACAGGGTTTATAACATACTTTTTGATAGCATCAACATCATCATCTGTGATGTTGCCATTTAAAATATATACCTTTGCAGATTTAACTGTGGGGCGGTTTGCCTGACTCATAAGCTGAATACACTGTGAAGCTGAATCAGCTCTCTGGTCAAACTGACCGGGAAGATATTCCACAGCGAAAACTATACCGTCGGTTTCGGGGAGGGTATCGTAGATATTATCAAGCTGGGGTTCGGAGAAAACTGTGCGTTTGCTCTTGGCAAAGATTTCCTCTGTGATATTTTCCACATCATATCTGTTGAGAACTCTTACCGATTCAAGATTTTTAACGCCAAGAAGACTTTTTGCCTCTCCTAAAAGAGCTCTTGCTTCGTTATCGAGTCCTTTCTTTTTTTCGCAATAAATTCTATATACCAATGTGTTTCATCCTTTCGTAAGGAATTATTTGGAGCAAAGCTCCAGTGAAAAGTGAATAATGAATAGTGAATAGTTGTGGTGCAAAACCACAAGTGGTTTTGTTATTATCATTGCTCCGCAGCCTACACCTCATCAGTCAGCTACGCTGCCAGCTTCTCCTCAAGTAAATGATGATTAATTCGTATTTTCGCGAATGTCATTCTGAGCGAAAGCGAAGAATCCCGCGAAAATACTGAGATTCTTCAGTCGCTTTACTCCTTCAGAATGACAAAGAGTGATTAAATCAGTGGTTACTCAAGGAGAAGCCTTTTTTAAGATTTATTTATTTAAAATCGCTAAAGCTTTTTTGCCTATATCAGAGCGCTGATATTTATTTTCAAAATGAACCTTTTCGCTTGCGGCATAGGCTCTGCTTATGGCTTCTTCGAGAGTGTCGGCTGTGGCGGTTATGCCAAGAACTCTTCCACCGTTTGTTACAACCTTGCCATCTTTAAGGCTTGTTCCTGCGTGATATACAAAGCTATCTTCAGGGAGACTTTCCTGAATTATTTCAAAGCCTTTGTCATATTTTTGGGGATAGCCCTTTGATGCAGCTATAACACAAGCCGCGCTTCCTTTAGAAAATTCAACATCGCAGCTTTCAAGGGTTCCATTTGC
>JAFSBJ010000199.1 GCA_017437345.1 Clostridia bacterium
CCGATAGTATATGTAAATATTATAAATCGGCAAACTAATCTTTTAAATTGTATAGACTTGACACAAGGAAAATATAAGATAATAATCCCGCTGAGTTCCAATCTTTTTTAACTATTGTCAGATTAAGGTTTAGATGTGACCATTTTTAAGGAAAGTTTGCGTCAAGTTAGAAAAATCAAATAAACAATCCCCATACAAAAGACAATAACAACGACACAACAACTGGAATAACGCAAGATGTAACACAAATATCTATATATGACTCTTTGTGTTTACAGTTAGATACAGCCAACAAGGTTAGAACTGCACCATTATGTGGCAATGTATCTAATCCACCAGATGCTAATGATGCGATTCGATGTAATAATTCCGGATTCATCCCAATACTCATAGCTTTTTCTAAATACTGAGGTGCCAATGCTTCAAGTGCAATAGACATTCCTCCGGAAGCAGATCCAGTTGCACCTGCTAACACATTGACAGCAACCGCCTCAGAAAAAAGTATGCTACCCGGCATACTTAACATCGCATTTTTAAGAAGTGCAAAGCCCGGAACTATTTTAACAACAGATCCAAACCCTACAGCACATGCAGTATTCATAATTGCTACTAACGAACCATTAGCACCTTCATTAACCGCCGGCAAAAGTTCTTTAAAACGCTTTATATTCATAAGACAAGTTACCAATATACCACCTAAGAGTGCAACCACTATTGATTGACTTGTAGACCACTGGGCAATTCCTGCCTTATCCAAAACAGTTGGTAAAACATTTAACATAAGCACAACAACAATTAACGGTAACAATCCGCTCAACCAATGCCATGATGATTGTTCAAAATCATCAGTATCATTTTGTTTAAACTTATCATCTTCGATAAAGCCTAAACCCTTTTTGCGTGCATTACGACAACGCCATTCTAAATATAAATATCCCGGCACAGCAATTAAAATCGCCGCTATAATTCCCATTAAAGGTGCTGCTGTTGCTGTTGTACCATAATATGTGGTAGGTATGATATTTTGAATTTGAGGAGTCCCCGGTATAGCTGTCATAGTAATTCCAAAGGCACCAAACGCTATCGCTCCGGGAAGGAGTGTTCTGGGCAAATTAGCTTCACGGTATATCGCATAACCCATTGGGTAAATAACAAACACAACCACAAACAAAGAGATTCCTCCATATGTCATTAAAAGACAAGGAAGAACAACTGCCGCCACAGCAAACTTTGGACCAATTATAGATACTAATTTGTTTGCTAAAGAACGGGCGGAACCTGTCATATCCATCACTTTTCCGTAAACTGCACCCAAGAAAAATGCAGGGAACCAGGAAACAATATAATCTGCCACACCTTTTATGTAGTCACCAAGATAGGCATCCAAAACATTAAGACCTCCCATAACAGCTACTACGACTGCACATAGAGGCGCAACCCAAATAATAGAGTGACCCTTATAGGCTAAAAAAATCAACAAACACAACCCTACTACTATGCCGCATAACGAAACAATTGATAACATTCTAAAATCTCTCCTTTTTTATATTAATTTTATTAAATACATAATAACATTAATGTTGCGTAGTTTGCAACATTATTACACCAAATATATCTTTTTTTTACAAATTTGAACAATTTTTATATTGCGACATATAAGGTTTAGATGCAAAACTTTTTTACGATAGTCCATATCGTGTTGGGTTAAAAAAATAAAGCTCAAACGAACTTAAAGATTCAGACTTAATAAGTTTCTCGTGTCAAGACTGGTAATAAAACATAATTCTATTTTAATTATATTACCGTACTGATAAAAAGTCAATTAAATATAAAGCCTAAAAGGCACAAAAAAGCAGGTTCATTAGCGAACCTGCTTTTTCAGAGTAATGCAGTTATTTTAGTTGCAGCAGCAGTTATCATTGGAGCCTTCGAGGCTTTCAAACTGATCTTTTTCGGGTGGGAAGAATTCATCAACAGGGAAACGAAGTCTGTCGAAGAAATCGCAGGGGCTATTGTCGGCTGATGAAGCTACACATTCATTACTGGGGATGCAATAGTCAACAACATGAACAATGAGCTCTGTGTCTCTTTCGAGACGAACGATGGTGAAAAGACCAATGGTGATGAAGAGTTTTCTTCCGTCGTCTGAATCAACGAGAGTATCGTCGAATACTCTGCAGATGTCCTCAGGAACAGATGAAACATCTGTTTCACCGCAGCAACAACAGCAATCTTCCTGAGCTTCTGCAACTCTTGATGCAAGAACTATGGGGTCGATAACTTCTGTTTGTGACAGCTTTTTGTTTTTTCTTTAAGGATATTTTGTGCCAGGTTATATTGTCTTTTTGATATTATGGCGTATTCTTCCCTTTTATGAACAAGATTTTCTTTTTCAGGAATTGTTTTTCTTGTTGATTCCAAAAAATCAAGGGTTTCGGTTTTGTTATTTATGAGGATACCTGCGTAGATAGGATTTGTCAGTATTCGCCTGATTCCCTTAGCTGTCCACTGCTTTCCTTTTTTTGTTGGAATTTTTTTATTATTGAGCATTGATGCAATTTTTCTAAGCCCCATTTTTTCTGAGGTATAGCTTTTGAAAATCAGCTTTACAACATCAGCTTCGACTTTATTAACAGACAGATGGTATGTATCTACCTTATCATAGCCATAGATATATGGTGGAGTTCTTCCCTTTCCGGCGGAAACCTTCTTGCCAAAAACTATTTTTTTTGAAAGATTATAGGACTCCTCCTGAGCTATTGCAGCAAACATGGTTAGGGCAAATTCTGATTCGCCCAGAGTATCCATATTGCAGGATAAGAATCTCACATCCACCCCATAGGAGCGAAGCTTTCGTATGCCCACAAGGAAATCGACTGTGTTTCTTGCAAAGCGGCTTATATCCTTTACAACCAGCATATCAAAGGGCTTTTTTTCACTATCGGAAAGCATCTGCAAAAATTCCTCTCTATTTTTGAGCGCCTTTCCGCTTATGCCTTTATCGGCATATATTCTATATAGCTCATAGTTATTTTTGCGGGCGTATTCTTCAAAAAAATGCTTTTGATTTTCAAGAGATGTGAGCTGCTCACTGCTTGAGGTGGAAACTCTGCAATATGCTGCAATTTTCAAATAATACCATCCTTTAGCCATTGGAGTATTATCCGAACTCGTTTTGGAAATACAAATTTTCGATATAATTTCGTCAAAATACTCGGAAATATGGTGAGTATTCCCTGCGCTTTTTCCTCATTCTATCATAAAATTTGTTATTTCTAAAATTCTATGAACCTCAAAGTCTTGAAAATAGAGGTTTTTC
>JAFSBJ010000200.1 GCA_017437345.1 Clostridia bacterium
AGATGAAGACTCTTGATATTATTGTTAAAGCCGATGTTCAGGGCTCCGTTGAGGCTGTTCGTCAGTCCTTAGAGAGAATTGCAAACGAGGAAGTTAAGGTTAATGTTATCCACGGAGCGGTTGGTGCTGTAACAGAATCCGATGTTATGCTTGCAAGTGCATCAAATGCGATTATTGTTGGATTTAATGTAAGACCAACTCCCGGCGCTGTAATCTCTGCCGAGGATAACGATATTGATATCAGACTTTACAGAGTTATCTATGATGCTATTGAAGACATTGAGGCTGCTATGAAGGGTATGCTTGCACCTAAGTTCCGTGAAAGCGTTACAGGTCATATTGAAATCAGAACAACCTTTAAGGTTTCCGGCGTTGGAACAATCGGTGGTGCTTATGTAACCGACGGTAAGGTGACAAGAAACAGTAAGGTTCGAGTTGTTCGTGACGGCATTGTTATTCACGAAGGCGAGCTTGGCTCACTCAAAAGATTTAAAGACGATGTTAAGGAAGTTGCATCAGGCTATGAATGTGGTGTAAGCATTGATAAGTTCAACGACATTAAAGATGGAGATATTATCGAAGCTTATGTTATGGAACAGGTTATGCCTGAGTAACCGAAAATTAGGAGGTTAATATGGGAGCATATAACAGAATAGACAGAATTTCTGAAGAGGTTAAAAAGGAATTAAGCTTTGTTATAAGAGACTTAAAAGACCCAAGACTTAAAACAAATATGGTTTCCGTTGTTAATGTTTCAGTCACAAAAGATTTGCGCTTTGCCAAGGCTTATATAAGTGTCTTGGGAGACGATAGTGCAAAAAAGGGTGCCATTGATGCTCTTAAAGGGGCGGCAGGCTTTATTCGAAAAGAAATAGGTCATAGAATTGACCTTAGATACACGCCTGAATTTAACTTCGTTTTAGATGATTCTATTGAATACGGCTCACATATAAGCGAGGTACTCAAAAATCTGTAAGCGAGGGGATTTTATGTTTAAGAAACTTAAAAAGATGATTGGAAAAGCAAATAAAATTGCTGTTTTCACTCATGAAAACCCTGACGGTGATGCCCTTGGAAGCTCATATGCTTTTGCCTTAGGCCTTATTGCCTTAGGGAAACAAGCAAATGTCTTTCTTGGGGACTTTAAAAAGGATACAAAAGAATACAGAGAAATCTGCGGAAAAGATATGATGAGCGATATTTCCCCGGAGGAGTGCGATTTGCTTGTTGCTCTTGATTGTGCTGACTTTAATCGCGTTTCTTTGGGCGGAGCGGAGTTTAAAGGGAAAACCGTGGCTATTGACCACCATATAACCCATAAGCCATACGCAGAGGAAACAATCGTTGTTGATGCTCCTGCGACAGGGGAGATTGTCTTTGATACCCTGAAAGCATTAAAGGTAAAGATAACTCCTGAAATTGCAAGTAATATCTATATTGCAATCGCCTGCGATACGGGGAATTTCAAGTACTCATCAGTAACTCCTAAAACTCATCGCATAGTTGCTGACCTTATTGAAAGCGGGGCGGATTTTGCCAAAATTTCAAGAGAAGTTTTTTATAAACTTACTAAGGAATATCTTGATTTATATGAAACGGCTCTTACTCGTCTCGAATTTTTCTCAGAAGGGAAAGGATGCATAATGTACCTTTGCGATGAGGATTTTGAAAAGGCGAAAATTGACGAAAACGGAGCAGGAGATATTGTGACCCTTCCCACTAAAATTGTGGGAGTTGAGGTTGGAGCGTATATCCGAAAAAGAGGAGATGGCTTTAAGGTAAGTCTTCGGTCCAACGAATTTATTGATGTTTCAAAAATCGCCGAAGGCTATGGCGGTGGAGGACACATAAGAGCGGCAGGTTTTTCTTCCGAACTCTCTATTGATGAACTTAAAGCTTCCGTTAAGAAAAGCCTTGAAGAGGCTCTTTTAAAGGTGATGTAAATGGACGGAATTATAAATGTTAACAAGCCTCTTGGAATAACATCTCATGATGTTGTTTATAGACTGAGAAAAATTCTTGGTATTAAAAAAATCGGTCATACGGGGACACTTGACCCTGATGCCGAGGGCGTTTTGCCAATGTGTATCGGCAGGGGGACAAAGCTTGCCGAGGAGCTTACAGCCAAGGAAAAGCAGTATCTTGCTGAGCTTACATTAGGGATTGTTACCGATACTCAGGATATAAGCGGAGAGGTTTTGGAAAGACAAGATGTTTCTCTGAATGAAGAGAAAATAAAAGAGGCAATTATGTCCTTTGTTGGGGATATAGAGCAGGTTCCACCTATGTATTCCGCAGTTAAAGTGGACGGTAAAAAGCTTTATGAACTTGCAAGAGAGGGCAAAACGGTTGAGCTTGCCCCAAGACCCGTAACGATTTTTGCAATTGATATTCAAAGCGTTGATTTGAGGGAAAACAAAGTCACCTTTTTGGTTGACTGTTCAAAGGGGACATACATAAGAACCCTTTGCCACGATATAGGTAAAAAGCTTGGCTGTGGCGGAGTTATGTCTGCCCTTAAAAGAACTCGCTCAGGGGATTTTAAAATTGAAAATGCCTTTACCTTAGAAGAAGTAGAGGAAAAGGCGAAGAATAACGATTTTTCATTTTTAATTGGTATTGATGTGGTTTTATCCCATTATGATAAAGTTGTTTTAGCCGACAGAAACGCTAGAAGACTTTGCAATGGGATAGAAGTAAAGCTAAACGGAATAGAAGATGAAAAAATCTTCAGGGTGTACGATGAACAAGGAAAATTCCTTGCTCTTTGCACCATTTTCGGCGGAAAGGTAAAAGTGCTGCGCGCTTTTTACGGGGAGGCTCCTAAATGAGAAAAATTTTCGGTTCAGAGAATTTGAAAATTGAAAACAGTTCAGTGGCATTAGGCAATTTTGATGCAATCCATAAAGGACATATTGCGATAATTTCCGATATGCTGAGTTTTTCCAGGGAACACGAACTTTTGCCCGTTGTTTATATGTTTAAGGATAGCCCCAATAAAGGAGAACTAGGCATAAACTCTTTGGAGAAACGCCTCGAAATCCTTGAAAAAATGGGCGTCGAGGTTGCCGTTATTGAGGAGTTTAACAATGTTAAAAATATCCCCTATGATGAATTCATAGAGGAATACGTTAAAAACCGTATGGACGCAAAAGCCGTTTTTGTCGGCTTTAATTATCGTTTTGGCAAAGGGGCTCAAGGAGATGCAAAAAGACTTGAAGAACTTTGCAAAAAGGATAATATTGATGTATTCATAAAGGACTGCATTAAAATTGACGGAGTTACAGTTTCAAGCTCAAAGATAAAAGAATTTATCACAGAGGGAGAAATGGAAACGGCGAAGGAGTTTATGACTCGTGGTTTTTCTATTAGAGGAACTGTTATAAAAGGTAAACAACTCGGAAGAACCATCGGCTTTCCCACAGCAAACATTGAATATCCGGCTGGAGCTATCCTTCCAAAAGAGGGAGTATACATAACTCTTTGCAAAATCGGAGAAAATAAGTATTGTTCTATTACTAATGTAGGAGAAAAACCTACTGTTTCCGATGAAAGAAAGAACATCGAAACTGCAATAGGAGATTTTGATGCCGATATCTATGGAGAGCAGATTGAAATAGAATTTTTTAGTAGAATAAGAGATATAAGCAAATTCGAAAGCCTTGATAAGTTGAAGGAACAACTTTCCGAGGATATGAATATGGCAAAAAGCTTTTTTGATGCAGTAAAAGAATAATATTGATTTATTAAGGAATAATTTAGCAAAAACAGTTGACATCTTGGAAAAGATGTGTTATTATTAGAAGGCTGTATAACCTAAGGCTTGGTATGGGGGAATAGAACTCCGCCTCACACTATGCTTTAAGGGGATAAAAATTTTTGGAGGTATAAAAAATGTTAAAAGAAAGAAAGCAAGAAATTATCAAGCAGTTTGCAACTCACGAAGGCGACACAGGTTCTCCTGAGGTTCAGATTGCAATCCTTACTGAAAGAATCAATGAACTTAATGAACATCTTAAAGTTCATAAGAAGGATCATCATTCCCGCCGCGGTCTTTTAAAGATGGTTGGTGTTAGAAGAAACTTCTTAGCTTACTTACAGAAGAACGATATCGAAAGATACCGTGCTATTGTAAATGCACTTGGTTTAAGACACTAAAAAATAAATAAGGGTAAGTCTTTGCCGTATGGCAAGGACTTGCTTGCTATTAAAATAAAAATTTGGGGTTTGTTATTTAGCAGTTAGAAATACTCTTTTATGAGGCAAAAGACTATTTCTAAGTGCTAAGCGGCAGACCCGAACATAGGAGGAAAATATGTTTAATTTTAAAACTTTTGAAACAGAAGTTGCGGGCAGAAAGCTTGTTATCGAAAACGGTAAGATGGCTGGCCTTGCAAATGGTGCTGTTATGGTAAGATACGGCGATACTGCTGTTATGGTTGCCGCAACTGCATCTCCAAAGCCAAGAGACGGGATTGATTTCTTCCCTCTTAGCATTGACTATGAAGAAAAGATGTATGCTGTTGGTAAAATCCCAGGAAGCTTTATGAAGAGAGAAGGCAAGCCTTCTGAAAACTCTATCTTAACAGCTAGAGTTATCGACAGACCAATGCGTCCTTTATTCCCAAAGGATTTAAGAAACGATGTTTCTATCGTTGCAACAGTTATGTCAGTTGAGCAGGATAATGCTCCTGAATTCTGTGCTATGATTGGTGCGTCTGCGGCTGTATCAATTTCTGATATTCCATTTAACGGCCCAATCGCTGCTGTTTATGTTGGCTTGGTTGACGGCGAATTTGTTATCAACCCAACTCTTGAGCAGAGAGAGAAGAGCGACCTTAACTTAACAGTTGCAGGTAGCGCAGCTAAGGTTGTTATGATTGAAGCAGGAGCTAACGAAGTTCCTGAAGATGTTATGTATGACGCAATTATGTTTGCTCATGAAGAAATCAAGAAAATTGTTGCTTTCATTAAGACAATTCAGGATGAAATTGGCAAGCCTAAGTTTGAATATGAGCATATAACAGTTGACGAAGTTCTCTTTAACGATATTAAGGAATATGCTGAAGATATGGTTAAAGAAGCTATGGATACAGACGATAAAACTGTTCGTGATGACAGACTTAAAGTTGTTTATGAAAAGGTTTATGAATACTTTGAAGAAAAGTATCCGGTTGATGAATATCAGGGACAGATTGACGAAGCTTTATATAAGCTCCAGAAGACTGTTGTTAGAAGATGGCTCTTAGATGAAGGTAAGCGTGTTGACGGCAGAACAATTGATCAGCTCCGTCCGCTTGCAGCAGAAGTTGGTCTCTTTAACAGAACACACGGTAGCGGTATGTTTACAAGAGGTCAGACACAGGTATTAACTGTTGCAACTCTCGGTCCTATCGGCGATGCACAGATAATCGACGGTCTTGACACAGAAGAATACAGAAGATATATTCATCACTATAACTTCCCATCTTACAGCGTTGGGGAAACTAAGCCATCCCGTGGCCCGGGTAGAAGAGAAATCGGACACGGTGCACTTGCAGAAAGAGCGTTAGTTCCCGTTATCCCAAGCGAAGAAGAATTCCCGTATGCAATAAGACTTGTTTCTGAGGTTTTAAGCTCTAACGGTTCAACTTCTCAGGGAAGTATCTGCGGTAGTACACTTGCTCTTATGGATGCAGGTGTTCCGATTAAGGCCCCTGTTGCCGGCATCTCAGTTGGTCTTGTAACAGAAGGGGAAAGATTTATAACAATGCTTGACATTCAGGGTGTTGAAGACTTCTTTGGCGATATGGACTTTAAGGTTGCAGGTACTAAAAAGGGTATTACAGCAATCCAGATGGACCTTAAAATTGACGGCTTAACACCTGAAATTATTAAGCAGGCTTTAACTCAGACAAGAGATGCAAGATACTATATCTTAGACGAAGTTATGCTCAAAGCAATTGCGGCGCCAAGAGAAGAACTTTCTCAGTATGCTCCAAAGATTATCAATATAACAATTCCTGTTGACAAAATCCGTGATGTTATCGGCAGTGGCGGTAAGGTTATCCAGAAGATTATTGCTGACACAGGCGCAAAAATTGACATCGAAGATGATGGAAGAGTATTTATCGCTGCGGTTAACCCAGCAATGGGAGAGCTTGCACTTAAGACAATCGAAGGCATTGTTAAAGAACCGGAGGTTGGGGAAATTTACGAAGGCACAGTTGTAAGAATTATGGAATTCGGTGCATTTGTTGAAATTCTTCCTGGAAAAGACGGTCTTATACACATCTCAAAGCTTGACAACAAGAGAGTTGAAAAGGTTGAAGATGTTGTTAAGGTTGGCGATACAGTTACAGTTCAGGTTATCGAAATCGATAAGCAGAACAGAATCAATCTTAAAAGAATTATAGAAGACTAAAAAATAAACCACCAATCGATTGCGATTGGTGGTTTATTTTATATTTAAAGCTCGGAAGAACGGAATGCCTTTGGATTATATCCTGTGAGCTTTTTGAATGTCAGGTTAAAATGAGTAAGTGAGTTAAACCCACACATAACAGAAATCTGCGAAAGGGATAGATTTGGCTTTGCCATATATCTTTTTGCAGCTTTTATTTTGAGCTCGTTTATAAGGTCGTTTGTGGTAAGGTCAAGGGCATTTTTTAAAATACGATTAAGCTGCCTTGAACTGATGCAAACATAATTTGCAACATCGCTTACCGAGATAGAAGAAGAAATGTTGTCGGTTATGTACTGGATTGCAAGACGGATACGGGAGTCATCTGAAACAATACTTACCTTTGATGGGGAAGTTGTGGCGATGAGTTCGGTTTTAAAAGTCTTGATGTTTTCAAAAATTTCAAATAATGCGTTGGATAAAATACTGTTTATTCTGTTATAATAATCAGTTTTTTCTTCATAGGCTAAAGAAATGCTCTGCATAATACTGTCACAAATGAAAGGGAAAGCAGGAATTTCATAATATAATTCATCCTGAGAGGACATAAGGGAAAGCTTTGCCGGAAAAACAAAGGAAAACCCTAACGTAAATGCCATATAGTCATCAGAATATTCTATAAGGTTATGCGAAGATGAAGGCGCCAGAATATAGATGTTATCAGGCGAACACTCTATAACCTTGTTATTTATGCAATATTTTGCCGTTCCGGAAAGTGGAATAAAAAGCTCGTAAAAAGAGTGTTTGTGTACAGATATTGATAAGGAATTAGGACTTAAAAAAGATACAATTCTTGAAAAGAAGATATCAAGCTCAAAATATGAATTTTTAAGCTGAGGTTTGATGTGATTAAAAGTGTTAACAGCCTTTTCAAAATCCATTGAACTATTTTTAAAAAAAGTGCTCATTTCAATTTTCCCTCCAATCTTGCGGAAATAATAGTTTTATTATATATTATGTCAGACAAAAAGTCAAGGGTGAGAAGTCCTAAAAATTAAAAAATATTCTACAAATATTGTTGCTTTTTTTGATAGTTTATGGTAGAATAGAAGCATGATAATAGGTGTAGTGTAATTTCAACATTTTACGCCTAACAAAATGGTTAATTTGAAATTTTTTCGTATTGATATAAGGTACTTAAAAGTTTTGACACAACTTATTTAGGAGGAAAAAATATGAGAACACGAAAATTATTGGCCGGCATTATGGTTTTTGCTATCGCTGTTTCCTGTATAGCTATACCTACCGGTGTTGCGGCAGCATCTCCAACATATGATGCGGTGGAGTATTTCTCTGACTTCGTGGCAGGCGAGGACACAAGTGTATGGGAAAACAACGAAATAAACCGCTGGACAGTTGACACTGCAAGCGGTGTCATGAAAGGAGATAACAATCAGGGCGTTGTGCATGAAATGAATAAAGTCAGCAGAAAGACAGGATTTGCTGATGACTTCACTCTTACTGCAAGACTTCGCTGGCCGGTTGATGAAGGAGTTCCTTTCCAGAGTGGTATTATAGTTCGCTGGGCAAAGAAAGAAATTCATGTTAAGCTCACGTATCAACAGTATTATTACTATGAGGCGGGCAAAACTCTCACAGGAGATTTAAGAGGTGTTTTGGGTCCTGATTGGGTTGATGTAAAACTTGAAACTTATGATTTGTCAAGTGGGGTTAAATTTTATTTAGGGGATATCCTTTTATTTGACGGCAAGGTAAGAACTTATGCGTCCGATGTAGGTGAAAGTACTGTTGCTTTCTATACCGAGCAGGACTTCCAGGGCGAAGCTGAAAGTGCTATGGAAATTGACTGGGTAAGATACGTTCCTATTTCTTATAAATTCTCTATAAAGACTCCTACAGCTAATCAGGAATTTGCCGTAGGTGAGGATGTTAAATTAACAGCTTCTGTTAAGAGCGGACTTTCCTTTTCTCTCAGTTATAAAATCAATGGAATAAATGTTGGGTCAGGAAACCTTCTCAACAGTTATCGTGTAACATTAAGCAATCTTGACCCGGGGCACTATTCAGTTGTGGCGGTAAGCGGAAGCGATACCTCTCCGCCAAGAAAGTTTACTGTTGTTCAGCCTAAGACGTCCGGTTTATATGCTTTTCATAATGAAGATGGTTCGTATACTTTAAACGCGGCTAATTATGCCGGAGTTGGGACGGTTGCAAAAGTTCAGTTTTTAGTTGACGGTGTTCCTATCGGAGAAGATACGAGTTCTCCATATAGCTATGATCTTCCTGATTTATCTCAGGAAACACATAAACTTTCTGCTTTTTATTATAACAAGTCAGGAATATTGTTAGATACAAGTGAAACAGAATGGAAGCCGATGTTTACCTCTGAAAGTGTTTCAGAGAGCTATACAAATGAAGTTTCCTATACTGTTAGTGCAAGTAGCGAAGGAGGCTCTTACAGAGTAGCAAAGACTTTGCCTGGCAAAACAGTAACAGCCGGAAATCCATATAATTTAGGAACAGATACAGTTCCGGTAAAAGGAGCAATCCTTTATAAATTCACCGGCGTTTCGGGAACAAAGATGCAGGGTGGCGACGGAACAATTCAGTTGCAGAACCTATGGACAAATGCGGATAAAGGATATATGGTTGTTTTAGGAAACGAAAGCGATGTTCGCATTCAGGATGAGACAAGTGCACATCTTGAAAGTACGGCTTTCTGCCCTGGACTTGATGAGGTTTTGGATTTATCCAAACCGTTTGAGCTCCTTATAAAAGATGCAGGCTCTGTTGGAGCACCTATCCAGTATTGGTTAAAGTTTGGCAATATGAAAGGCTTTACTTGCATAGCTGAATTTGACTATGCAACAGCGGCAGACAGAACCCCAAGCATTATTGCGACAGGGGGCGCAAGTATAGGCGTTAATTCAATCATGATTTATGAACTTACTGAATCAGGCCTTACAGCTGCTGATATCATCGGAACGAGTAACTACAAGGTGTTTGGCATTAAGGATGTTGTTATAGGAACAGACTATGGCAGAACGGGAACACATGAGCTTTCAGGAGACGGTGCAATTCATTATGTGTTCTCTGGCTTCTCTGCCCGGACAATGGTTCAGACTCATGTAGCTGGCGGCGGTATTTCAATGGTATTTGGTTCTTCTGCTGATGATCAGATGCATATTGATTATCTCACAGATGGTGGAACCATCGGTCAGGCTTATATTGGGGCAAAGACTGTTGAAGCAGGCAGAGATATTGAATTTGATTCGAGTCAGCCTTTTGAAGTAATAGTTGCTATTGCTGATGGTGTGGCTACATATTATGTGAAACCAAGTGGAAAGAGTTTATTCATCAACTGTAGAGATTACAAGGTTTCAAATAATAAGCAGATAACAACAGGAATTTCTTCTAATGTAAGTGGAGCAACAGGAACAATGGCCATGACTGTTTATGGAGCTCCTGAAGATTTGGTTGTATTAACCGATGGCGATAATACATCTCTTGATCCAACCGACGGATATTTGATGGGAACAATTCTCCGTGCAGTTGTAAAGCCGGGTGTTGTTGGTAAACTTATAGTTGCAGGGTACACAAGGAACAATGCGGCGACAGTGGTGGAAATGTTTAATGTTGCTGCAAGTAACACATATCAGGTTAAAATGTTTGATATGAGCAACAGTAGCGTATCAAAGGTTAAGGTATTTTTATGGGATGGGACAGATTCCATGAAACCTGTTGCCGGATATGACGTTAAGGGGTTTGAAAAATAATCCTGTAAGTTTAAGTTGAGATTTTGACACACTCGTTAGGAGGAAAAATATGAAATTAAGAAAGATATTAGCGATATTATTATCAATCGCTATGGTGACATCTTTAATAGTTGTGCCGGTATCTTCTGCAACTGTAAATGATACAGGTTCATTTGAAGATATTATCCCAACAGAAGGCTCTGCGCCGGGAGATATTATCTATAGTGAGATTGAAACTATAGAAGGCGCGGCAACTGCAAGTGCGGGATTAGATTGGACTACAGTTGAGTCCTTGCCTTTAGGAGGTGCTTTATACCTTGATTTTAGTGAAGGTATTACAGGTACTTCAAACAGTGCAACTAACTATATTACTCTTCATGTAGATATGGAAGGCTCAAACGGTACTATCAGTTTGCAGTTTGGTGTTGATACATCAAACACAATCAGAGCGCAGAGCGGTTCTGGTTGGACAGGCGCAAACTCTGCAGTAGCTCCTTATGGAACTATTAACCTTGCAGAGGGCTTTGAGCTTATTGTAAAGCACAATACTGCTGGAACAGCAGATTACTGGTTAAAGAAAGCAGGGGAAGATGAATTCACCTGTACTCTTGCCGGCGTAGCTATTGGTGCAAACAACAACCGTACAACAGGTATAACCGCTGCAGGTAATGCTGTTGCAAATGTTACTGCTGCTACACTTTATA
>JAFSBJ010000201.1 GCA_017437345.1 Clostridia bacterium
TATTATATATATGGTTATACTTATGCTATAAAAGACAAGCTGTGCCCGAAAGGAATTTATATAAATGAGCAAGAGAAACGAAGTTGTTTTGTCGCCTCAAGAGGTGGAAAAGCAAAAAGATAAAATACTTGAAATAAAGCATCTTTTAAGTGGCAGAAAAAATAAAAAAGCCTTTGTTGAAACCTATGGCTGTCAGCAGAATGTCAGCGATTCGGAAATCATTATGGGAATGCTCCGGGAAATGGGCTTTGAAAAAACAGATGATAAAGAAACTGCCGATATAATCATTTTCAACACCTGTGCTGTGAGAGAAAATGCAGAGCTTAAGGTATATGGAAATCTTGGAGCATTAAAGCATCTCAAAGCAAAAAAACCCGATTTAATAATCGGCGTTTGCGGATGTATGATGCAGCAGGAGGAGGTTTCCAAAAGAATAAAGTCAAAATATAAGCATGTTGACCTTGTGTTTGGAACTCATTCTCTCTATAGCTTCCCTTCTCTTTTATTAAGGGTTGTAAAATCAGGCTCAAGAGTTGTTGACCTTATTGATACCGATGGCCACATAGCCGAAGATTTTCCCGTTGAAAGGCAGGAAGGCCCGTCGGCGTGGGTATCGGTTATGTATGGCTGCAACAATTTCTGCTCATACTGCATAGTACCCTATGTGAGAGGCAGAGAGAGAAGCCGCGAAAAGGAAGCAATATTAAACGAGGTAATGCTTCTTGCTAAAGAAGGCTACAGGGAAATAACCCTTTTGGGGCAGAATGTTAATTCCTATGGTAAGGATTTAGATGAAAAAATAGATTTTGCCGACCTTTTAAATGAAGTGTGCCGGATAGATGGCATAGAAAGAGTCCGCTTTATGACAAGCCATCCCAAGGATATAAGCGATAAGCTCATTGACACTATGGCGTCAAATGATAAAATATGCAAGCAGCTCCACCTTCCTTTCCAGGCAGGAAGCAATCGCATTTTAAAGCTTATGAACAGAGTCTACACCAAGGAAGAATACCTTGAAAAAATAGAAAAGGTAAAGGCAAAAATGCCCGATATTACCTTAACCACCGATATTATAGTGGGCTTTCCCGGTGAGACAAAAGAAGATTTTGAGCATACTATAGATGTTTTGGAAAAGGTAAGATACGATACCATCTTCTCCTTTATCTATTCAAAAAGAGGAGGCACTCCTGCAGCCATTATGGAGGACCCCATCTCCATGGAAGAAAAAAAGGAAAATTTCAATCGACTACTTGATGTGCAGGACAAAATCTCCTATGAAAAAAACAAAGCCTTAGAGGGAAAAATAATGAAAATTCTTGTTGAGGGCAAAAGTAAAACCGACGAAAGCTTTATGACAGGAAGAACCGAAGGCGGCAAGGTTGTTAATTTTAAAGCAAGCCCCGAATTGAAGGGACAGTTTTTAGATGTTAAAATCACAGAGGCAAAAACCTGGTCTCTGATGGGTGAAATAATAAAATAAATTTTGAAAGGAAAATAAAAATGGACGAAATACTTCAGAAAGCAAAAGAACTTGGAATAATGATTGCCGAAAGCGGCGAATTTGAAATGCTTAAAATTGCAGAGGAAAGACAGCTTGCTGACCCCGAAGCACAAAAGCTTATGATGGAATATGCAAATAAAAGAGATGAACTCAATAGAAAAGCTTCTTCTCCCGATATTTCAAAAGAAGAATTTGAAGAAATAAGAAAACAGATGCAGGAAGAATTTGAAAAGCTTTGCGTTAATGAAAACATAAAGGCTTATCTTGATGCCAACTCTGCTTTTTCAAATCTTATTAATCAGGTAAACAGCATAATAGGCTATTTTGTTAAGGGCGGCGAAGAAAGCGGCTGCAGCGGCAACTGTTCGAGCTGCGGCGGATGCCATTAATTAGCCACCGGAGACTCGAACTCAGCACGCTCTGCATTCGTGAAAAACCGCATCTTTTTTGATTGTCAAGCTTGAAGGGCGTCAGCCCATCTGCGCTTTCCGCACCAAAAATCTGCATTTTTTCGCGAATGGAGAGTTCGA
>JAFSBJ010000202.1 GCA_017437345.1 Clostridia bacterium
TATAAATGATATTGATGTTAACGATTTAAGACATAAGGAAATCCCTTATTTCAGAAGAACACTTGGTGTTGTTTTTCAGGATTTCCGTCTTCTTCCAAATAAAACTGTTCAGGAAAATGTGTCTTTTGCAATGGAAATTGTGGGAGCTTCAAATAAAGAAATAAGAAGAAATGTTCCGCTGGTGTTAAGTCAGGTGGGGCTTTCCAGCAAGGCTAAGATGTATCCCCATCAGCTTTCCGGCGGTGAGCAGCAGAGGGTGGCAATAGCAAGGGCAATAGTTAATAACCCTGTTGTTTTGATTGCCGATGAACCAACAGGAAATCTCGACCCCGACACAGCTCTTGAAATCATGGCTATAATGGACGAAATCAACAAAAGAGGCACAACTGTTGTTATGGCAACTCATGCCGAAAAAATTGTTAACGATATGAAAAAAAGGGTTATAATGGTTGAAAAAGGTATCATAACCCGTGATGAAAACGAAGGTGGGTACGGTTATGTTCAGAGCAATTAAAAGGTCATTTATAGAAGGCATCCGCGGAATGTTTAAAAACGGCCTTATGACAGTAACCTCTCTGTTTGTTGTAACTGCCTGCATATTCATTTTCGGTGTGTTTTTAATGATAACCTTAAATATTAATCATATGACAAGTCTTATGGCTGATTCATATCAGGTGGATGTTTATATCCAGAGGCCCGAAGGGGCAGATGATGCGGTTTATGGAAATATTAAAGACCGCGTTAAATCCGATATAATGAAGGTGGATAATGTCGACACATCAAATATTACCTTTGTTGACGGAAAAGACAAATTTAAAGATTATAAAGCCGGTCTTGATAAGGAGGATTTAAAATCCTTTGAAGGTCTTCCTGAGGACCTTATTCCCGATGCATATGCTGTTAAGCTGGAGGACATTTCCCTTGTTGAACCAACCTGCAAAAAGCTTGCGGCAATAGAGGGAGTTGAAGATATTGAAAACAGCAACGACCTGGTGGAGGTTATAAACGGGATAAGCGGAATAGTTAGAACCTTTTCTGTATGGATAATAGTTATATTTGCGCTGGTAAGCCTGTTTATTATTTCAAACACAATAAAGCTAACCGTTCACAACAGAAGAAAAGAAATAAACATAATGAAATATGTTGGAGCAACCGATTCCTACATTAAAGGCCCCTTTATTATGGAAGGAATGCTTGTGGGAATTGTATCGGCAGTTATTGCCTTCTTTATTTCCCAGTGGTGCTATCTTGGTCTTATGACAAGCATCAGCACAACTGTTCTTGTAAGCTCCTTTGGTCTTTTAAATTTTAGCGACATATGGATTAAGCTCATTGTGGCTTATGTTATTCTCGGAAGCATTATAGGTGCATTTGGAAGCTCCATATCGGTGCGTCGTTATCTCAAAGTGTGATAATGTATTACGAAAGGAATGGTGAAAAGTGCAGAATAAAACATTTGTCAGAATCTTTGCAATACTGGCACTTTTGGCATTTCTGGGCGTTACAATCCTGACAGCTCTTCCCATGGGTGCAAGTGCAATAAGCTCTCAGGAAGCAAAGAGAAAAAAGGATGCCGCTCAGGCACAGCAGAAAAAAGAACTCGAAAAAAGAAAGAAAATTGACAACCAGATAAGCGAAGTGCAGAAGGAAATTGATGCATTTCAGCGTCAGATTGACGAAAAGGTTGCCCAGATAAACCAGAGCGAGGAAAAAATAAATCAGCTCACAATTGACTTGCAGAATCAGAACGCTGCCTACAATGAAAGAGCAAAAGCAATGATAAAAAGAGGCAATGTGTCTTATATTGAAATCATACTTCGCTCAAAATCCACAGAAGACCTTTTAACAAGAGTTTCAGTGCTCAAGCATGTGGCAAAATATGACACCAAGAAGCTCCAGGAAATCAGAGATTCCATGGTTGAGGTTGAAAAACTCAAAAATGCTCTTCTTGCAGAAAAGGCAGAGGTTGTGGCATTAAAAGAAGAACAGGATGCAAAAAAAGCAGTTCTTGATGGCTACAGAGCCGAAAGTCAGGCAATAATAAACAATCTGCAAAAAGACATAAATAAATATGAAGCAGAGTATAATGCTGCTAAAAAGGCAGAAGAAGCTGCCCGTCAGGCTGCCTACAGAGCTCAGACCTCAGGAAGCTATAGTGTGCCTACAAATTTTGTTGGCGGACAGTTTGCATGGCCCTCCAATACAACTCTTGTCACATCGCCCTATGGCTACAGGGTTCATCCTGTTTTAGGTAATCAGAGATTCCATTCAGGCATAGACATTGGCGCTCCTTATGGAAGCAGTATATATGCTGCAAATTCGGGCACGGTTATCGTGTCGGGGTATAACACAGGCGGCTACGGTAATTATGTTGTTATAAGCCATGGCGGTGGATATTCAACCCTTTATGCCCATTGTTCATCTCTTCTTGTTTCATCAGGTCAGAAGGTAACAAAGGGTCAGGTAATTGCGAAATGCGGCTCCACAGGTATGTCAACAGGACCACACATTCACTTTGAGATTCAACTCAATGGAAAAACAACAAATCCGATGGCATATTACAATTAATATTTAATATCTATTGTAGGGGCGGGGTTTTATCCCCGCCTGTTTAGCCACCGGAGACTCGAACTCAGCACGCTCTGCATTCGTGAAAAACCGCATCTTTTTTGATTGTCAAGCTTGAAGGGCGTCAGCCCATCTGCGCTTTCCGCACCAAAAATCTGCATTTTTTCGCGAATGGAGAGTTCGA
>JAFSBJ010000203.1 GCA_017437345.1 Clostridia bacterium
CTGAATTCCGCTTTAACAGCTGCGATGTTGATATCTGTAAAGATATTTACTTTGCTTATACCTTCCTTAATCGCTCTCTTGAAGTCGTTGTCTGTAAGACCACTTCCGCCGTGGAGAACGAGAGGAACATCAACTGTATTTGCAATTGTCTTAATTCTTTCAAAATCGAGTTTTGGAGGAAGCTTATATGCTCCGTGTGCGTTACCAACTGCAATTGCAAGGGCGTCTACCTTTGTCTTTTCAACATAGTCCTTTGCAAGCTTTGGATCTGTAAAGAACTTGCTTGGGTCAGCTAAATGAGAAGAACCTTCTGCTGAGCCTTCGTTATCTCCTACATGTCCAAGCTCACCTTCGATTGTTGCGCCGTAAGAATGGGCAATCTCTGCCATTTCCTTTACCTTGGCAACATTTGTATCATAGTCATCTGTTGAGCAGTCATACATAATTGATGAGAAACCGAGCTCTAACGCTTTAAGACAGGTTTCCTTTTTAAGACCGTGGTCGAGGTGGATAACAACCGGAACCTTAGCCTTTTTCGCCATTGGGATAAGATAGTATGACACTTCTTCAAGTGGGCCGTATGGGAATAAAACTTCCGCTGTTCCCATAATAACCGGAGACTGTGTTTTTTCAGCAGCGGCGATAATTCCTCTTGCAAGTTCCATATTAACCGCATTGAAAAGACCAACTGCATACTTATTCTTCTTTGCAGGTACTAATACCTGGTTTAAGTTTACTAACATTTTTATTTGTCCTTTCTTAGATTAATCTGCTGAATACAGAAATTGCTCTCTTAACATCTTCCTTCATAGCAAGTTCAGCAACTTTTGCCATATCGTGAAAATATGTCTTATCTTCCATTGCAGCAACGGCGTTTGCGCCTGCTTTACCCATATATGTATAGTAATTGATTTTACGAACACCTGCTTCAATTACCTTTTCATAGTCTTCGTCACTTACACCACTTCCGCCGTGCATAACAATCGGAACGCTGATTGCTTCTCTGATTTTTCTTACTCTGTCAAAGTCAAGCTTTGGTTCTTTTGTGTAAAGACCGTGAACTGTACCGAAAGCACAAGCCAACGCATCACAGCCTGTCTGCTCAACAAACCATTTTGCAACCTCAGGATCTGTATGGATACTTCCGTCTCCGCCGTTTCCTTTACCTAAGTCACGAGCACCCATGCTTCCAACCTCTGCCTCAACTGATGCATCAAAAGCGTGAGCCATTTTAACAACGATGCTTGTGTTAGCAGCGTTTTCTTCGAGGCTTTTCGCAGAGCCGTCATACATAACGGATGTAAAGCCGATTTCAAGGCCTCTCTTGATGTAATCAAGATCTGTGCCGTGGTCAAGATGAACACAAACCGGGACTTTTGCCTTGTCAGCCATAAAGAGCATCAAAGGACCGATTTCGTCAATTGTACAAAGATTCCAATCTTCATGGAGCTGTGCATGAGTTAAAACAACCGGCTGGTCAAGTTCTTCCGCCGCATTGATAACAGCCTTAATACTTTCAAAGTTAGGTCCGTTAAAAGTTCCTAACGCAAAATTGCCTGCTTCCGCAAGTTTAACAATGTCATTTAAGTTTACAAGCATTTTATTTCTTCCTCACATTCTGTAAATTTAAGTTGTATTTTTGTTTTATAACATCCTTTTGGTTCGATAAATTTGAGAGTTCCTTCCTTACGCATTAAAGCTCTGCCGTCAGGTGTGCAGTTTGCAGGTTCTAACCCTAAAACATAGTCGCTCTCGCCCATCATCTTCCACTCAACGAAATAATCAAGAGCGCTCTTATCATAAGACATTTTAACACCCTTTTTTATATCAGGGTTGAAAATTCCAACAGAGGCGATATTATCTTTTTCTAAAACATCATAGAAATAGCATTTTTCTTCGTATCCAGCCTGAGGAACTTCCATATTAAGAGCGTTTTCAATATCTTCCTGAGCATTATCAGTTCTTCCTACAACGCCTTTATTCGGGACATTAACAATGGAATTTTCCGATAAAAGCGGATAACCCATATTAAAGTGGTATAAAAGCATTGTTGGTGCTTTTTCAGTTCCAAGATTTTCAACACAGTCCTCAATTTCAAGGATGTTATCATTCTTAGAGATAATAAACTTTCTCTTTAAGATAAGTTTTCTTCCAAAAATAACTGCATCTCTTACTGAGGCTTCAACGATGATTGCATCGTCTGTTTCATAATAAGAATAGTTCTCGCAAGGAGTATTTGAAATTGTTCCGTGAAGCGGTAAATCCTCGCCGTCATCTGTGCAAGGAGTTCCAACCGCAGTAAGACCGCAAGTTGTTAAAAATCCCGCTGTAAATGACTTTAAAAAACCTGCGCCCTCTTTATCATAAAAAGCAGGAGCAACATAGCCACAAGGTGAAAAATAACCCATATTGTCACCTTTAAAGCTTACTCTTGAAATGTCCATAGCACGGTCAGCAGAAAGTGTAATATTAAGTCCCTTTCCGTTTCTTATTTCAAGAAGAGTCATTCCTTTACCTTTGCCTTTTGCAAGAGTAACTTCCTCAACGCCTGCAATTTGCGCTGAGTGACCTATGTAACGATTAATCATTATCTTCAACCCCCTTTACAGCACTGTATATTCTCTTATATTTCTTAAACTGTTCTTTATAGAATTCGTGCTTTTCTGCATTTGGATAGAACACTTTTCTCTCTTTTAAGAGACGAGTATTATCGTCGAAAATTCCAACAGCCTTACCTGCAAGATATGCAGTTCCCGCACCGCCGATTTCGCTTCCGTCAAGAGCGGAAACAGCTGTGTTTAAAACATCCGCTTTAATTTGGAGCCAAACATCAGAGTTTGCTCCACCCCCTGTTGCAATAAGCATTTTAGGAGCAATTCCATATTCGCCCAAAATTTCAAGGTTAAGCATAATTTCATACGCTGTCCCTTCCATAAGAGCTTTATAGATATCTTCCTTACCGTGCTCAAAGGTAAGACCTATCATAGCCGCTTTTGAAGAAGAATCCATATAAGGAGTTGCCGCACCAGCAAAATGAGGCATAATCATCAAATCGCCAGGCTCATCCTTTACCATTTTATCAAGCTCGGCATAGGATTTATCGGAGAAATTATCTCTGTACCATTTTAATGTCGCTCCACCTGCATAAGAAAGCACATAACAAGCATATTTGCCGTTAATATGTTCCGCCATAGAAAAGCCCTTTTCATAAAGAGAATAGTCCTTTGGCAAATCTTCCATTATAACAGGCACACATTCAACAGTTCCTGTTCCGTCCATAACCTCGTCAGACGCAAAGGCGTTTGCCCCTGTCATTGCGGCAATCTGGTCATGGCAACCTGAAACAATCTTAACATCTTCGGAAAGACCAAGTTTTTCAGCCATTTCTTTCTTGATTGTTCCCGCAACAGTTCCGGATGGCGCAGGAGTTGACAAGAGATTTTCGTCAATACCGCAGAAATCCAGAATTTCTTTTGACCACTGACGATTTTTAATATCATAGCATATTGTTCTTGCCGCCAAGGAATAGTCAATCTGACGCTTTCCTGAAAGCATATAAACAATATAATCCTGCATTAGAAGAACGCATTTTGCCTTTTTATAGTTTTCAGGCATATTCTTCTTAATCCACATAATTTTAGGAAGAGAATACATTTCGTGGGTCATTGCCCCTGTCTTTCTTGCAAGTTCTTCTGCCCCGAACTTATCAGTCAAGATTTTGCATTCTTCCTTTCCTCTTGGGTCAGTATAAAGCATTGAAGGAGCACAAGGCTTGTCGTTTTCGTCAAGCATTGTAAAGGTTTCTCCAAAGCTTGTTACTGCAATAGAAGCAATTTCTTTGCTTGAAGCACTCTTTAAAACATCACAGACAGACGCAAAGATTTCCTCTGCGTCTATCTCGTGTAAGCCTTTTGAGCGCTTGACATCATATTCTTTATAAAAGCTTCCGCAAAAAGTTCCTTTTTCGTCATAGAGAACAACTTTGCATCCGCTTGTTCCTATATCAAGTCCGCCAACTATCATAATTAACCCTCTATGCTAACAACATCGTAGCCAAGATAATATTTGAACGCTTCTTCTAAGATGCTCTTAACATGGCCGTTTGCAACTGTTGTATGATGCTTAAATCCACCTCTTGCAAGGTTAATGAGCTTTGTTTGGAGGTCGTCAATCTTAGCAACACCGCCGCAACCGAAGAATGCATCTTCGATTACATCGTCTGTAAATTCCCCTTCGCTGAAGTAAATTGTAATCTTACCATTTTCAGTCTTACAGTTAGAGAATGTCATTGGGAAGGAAGCAATTCTACCTTCGTTTGTTCCCCAACCGCTTCCTGGGTCGCCCTTATCGAACATCTTATGAGATGTTACTGTACCCTTTGCAGCCATAAGCTTCTGAGCTGTTGAACCGCAGTGGAAAAGGATAACCTTGTTTGGATCATCTCCGTAGTTGTTGTTCCAGTCAAGACAAGCGGCAGGACCCTCTGTTGCAAGAGATAATGCACGCATTGTGATAGCAGAACACATATCAATTTCACAAGAAGCTGTGATGCCTCTGTCGTTAAGTTCGCTGATAAGTACGCAAGGACAAACTCTTAAATATGTTTCCATTTCGTTCCAGCAACGGAGAGAAATTGCGTCAAGATGATATTCTTCAATATAATCATCAATTACAACGCTGATTTTTGAAAGCATAATCTTCTTATCTTCCGGAACATTAGAGAAGTCTGTATATTTTTCAAGTGCAGCCTTCTTAGCGATAACCTTTTCGTCATCATCTGCTTTTGCTTTAACAAATTCAAAGAATTCGGATAAGTCAAAGCTTTCAACATTGATGCCATGACGCTGCATTGTGATTTCGTCAAAACGAACTGTCTTAAACGCAGTTGTTCTTGCGCCAATACAACCGATATTAAATCTCTTCATTCCGTTTACGACACGGCAAACAGCAGCAAAATCGTGAAGATTCTGAGCAAATTCCTTTGTAAGAGGATGAACAACATGAGGCTTCATAACTGTATATGGAACCTGATACTGTTCAAAAACATCAGTAACAGAGAACTTACCGCAGTATGCGTCTCTTCTGTGCTGGAAGTCCATTTTTCCGATTTCATCAGGATATGCCTGCATTAAAATTGGAACACCTGCATCCTGAAGAGCTGCGATTGCGCCGTTTTCGTCAACGAAAATAGGCATACAAAGAATTACGCCGTCATATTCGCCTTCATGGGATTTAAGCCATTTTGCATAAGCTCTTCCCTCATCACGGGTTTCAACAGCGCCATAGCGTGTTGCGTCCTTGTCCATAATTAAATAGTCATATCCGGCATCTGTAACTGCCTTTACCATATCTTCGCGAGCGCCTTCAATAAGTTCAGCCGGCATAAACCCACGGTTACCAAAGTAAAGTGCAAATGTCATTTTTTTCATAAAAACACATCCTTTTTTCATATTTTTTATACCTTATATCTTGATTTTATCAAAATATCTGCTATAATAATAGTTAAATTTGTATGAAAAATTGTAAATTTGTACGGAGTCGAGGGATAAATTTATGAAAATTAAATTGGATACTCTAAACCTATATGAAACGCTTAAATACTTCTATATGCTGACAGGTGTCAGGACGGTTATTTTTGATTCAGAATTTAAGGAAATCTTCTCCTACCCCGAAACAGCTTGTAACTTTTGCAGTGTAATACGCACAAACCCTGACCTTATGGAAAAGTGTCGCAAAAGCGACCTTGCCGCCTTTGAAAAATGCAAAGATATGGAAAATATTTTTGTTTACAAATGCCATGCAGGATTAGTTGAGGCCGTAATGCCCATTAAGAATGAAAACCGAATTATCGGCTATATAATGCTTGGGCAGATTACCGACATTAAAGACAAGGCTGAGCTTAGACGCTTAGAGACAGAAATATTTGAAAAATACGGAGTTGAATGTAACACCACTGAAATAAAGTACAAAAATAAAAATCAGATTCTTGCGGCCTCAAAGCTTCTTGAAATCTGCACCGACTATATGCTTTTAAAAGAAATGATTGGCGCCGAAAGAGATATGAAAAGAGCTGAATCCAGAATCCTCTCTTTAGCAAAGGAATATATTCTGGAGCATTTATCTGACCAGATAAACATATATGATCTTTGCGACTATACAAAAACGAACCGTACCAAGCTTTATGAAATTTTCAAATCAGAATGTGGCTATGGAATTGCTTCATATATAAAAGACCTTAGGCTCAGCGAAGCAAAGCGTCTTCTACGGGAAAGCAAATTATCTGTTTCGGAAATCTCAACCAGAGTCGGCTTTACAGATTATAACTATTTTAGTCGTGTATATAAAAATCGTTTTAAAATTTCTCCCCATAAAGACAGGGAACAATAAAAAAGGCAGACACAAAAGCGTCTGCCTTTTATTTTAGAATTTTGGTCTTTCTGTATAGTGAGTATGGAGAAGTTCGTGTGCCTTGTGGCTACCCGGTTCGCCAAAGAACTCAGAATAAAGAAGCTTAATATCAGGATTTTCGTGACTCTTTCTGAGAGTTGCTCTCTCATCTTCGCTGTAAAGAGCAGCAGCACGAAGTGCCTTAACATCACATTCAGCCTGAGCCTTTGCAGATACGATTGGCTGACCACCGCCTGTTACACATCCGCCAGGACAAGCCATGATTTCGATAAAGTGGTAATTTGCTTTGCCTTCTCTTATATCATTTAAGAGCTTTCTTGCATTACCAAGACCTGAAACAACAGCAATTTTAACTTCTGTTCCTGCAACTGTTAAAGTTGCTTCCTTGATACCTTCTGTTCCACGAACTGCTTCATATTCAACCTTATCGAAGCTCTTGCCTTCTAAGATTTCTGTTACAGTTCTAAGAGCAGCTTCCATAACACCGCCTGTTGCACCGAAGATAACACCAGCGCCTGTTGCTTCTTCAAACGGATTGTCAAACTTTTCTTCAGGAAGCTCAGCAAATCTGATACCAGCCTGCTTAATCATTCTTGCAAGCTCACGAGTTGAGATAACAAAATCAACATCACGGTATTTAGCTTCCATTTCAGGTCTGCCTGCTTCGAATTTCTTCGCAATACATGGCATAACTGAAACAACTACTATCTTAGCAGGGTCGATACCCATCTTTTCAGCATAGTAAGACTTAATTACTGCACCAAACATCTGGTGAGGTGACTTACAGCTTGAAAGGTTTTCAATAAAGTCAGGGAAGTTATGTTCACAGAACTTAATCCAACCTGGGCTACAAGATGTGATAAGCGGAAGCTTGCCACCGTTTTTGAGTCTGTTAATAAATTCTGTTCCCTCTTCCATAATTGTAAGGTCTGCACCAGTATCTGTGTCAAATACTTTGTCAAATCCCATTCTGCGAAGAGCAGCAGCCATCTGACCTGTTACAGCAGTTCCAATCGGGTAACCGAATTCTTCGCCAAGAGCAGCACGAACAGCAGGAGCTGTCTGAACAACGACATACTTGTCTTCATCTGCAATAGCAGCCCAAACATCTTCTGTATTGTCCTTTTCACGAAGTGCACCAACAGGACAAGCAGCGATACACTGACCGCAGTTTACACAAGGAACTTCGCCAAGTGATTTATTGAAAGGAGAAGCAATTGTTGTCTTAAAGCCTCTTTCTGTTGCATCAATAACAGAAACTGTCTGAATGTTTTTACATACGCTTACGCAACGACGACAAAGAACACACTTATTGTTATCTCTAACAATTGATGGAGAAAGTTCATCAATTGTGTATTCACTCATTTCTCCCTCATAAGCAATATCTGTAATACCTAAATCTTCAGAAAGTGTCTGAAGCTCACAGTTCTGGTTTCTAACGCAAGTTAAGCACTTTCTGTCGTGGTTTGATAAAATAAGTTCAAGAGTTGCTTTTCTTGCCGCTCTGACTTTTGGAGTGTTTGTTAAAACTTCAAGACCTTCAGATACTGGATATACACAAGCTGCCTGAAGAGCTCTTCCTCCCTTGATTTCAACGACACACATTCTACAAGAACCTGTTTCGCTGAGATCCTTTAAGTAACAAAGAGTTGGAATGTCAATGTTCGCTTCCTTTGCTGCTTGAAGGATTGTATAATTTGCCGGAACGCTTAAGCTTTGTCCGTTTATCTTAATATTTACATTTTCCATAGCAAAAGTTCCTCCTTAATGTTTCTCAATAGCGCCAAACTTACAGCTTTCAATACATACGCCACACTTAATACACTTGTCTGGGTCAATTACGAATGGAGACTTAATCTCGCCGGAAATAGCGCCAACAGGACACTTTCTGGCACAGAGGCTACATCCCTTACACTTGTCAGCAACGATTTCGTATTTAACAAGCTTCTTACATACGCCAGCAGGACAAGTCTTATCCTTAACATGGGCAATATATTCGTCACGGAAGTATCTGAGTGTGCTGAGAACCGGGTTTGGAGCAGTCTGACCAAGTCCGCAAAGTGAAGAATTCTTGATTGTGTAACAAAGTTCTTCAAGACGGTCGAGGTCTTCCATTGTTCCTTTACCATCAGTAATCTTTTCTAAGAGTTCATAAAGTCTCTTTGTTCCTATACGGCAAGGAGTACATTTACCGCAGGATTCATCAACTGTAAATTCAAGGAAGAATTTAGCGATGTCAACCATACAGTTGTCTTCGTCCATAACGATAAGACCACCACTTCCCATCATTGAGCCGATTTCAATAAGAGAATCGTAGTCAATTGGAGTGTCAATAAGGTGAGCAGGGATACATCCACCGGAAGGACCACCTGTCTGAGCTGCCTTAAATTTCTTACCATTAGGAATACCGCCACCGATTTCCTCGATAATTTCGCGAAGTGTTGTTCCCATAGGAATTTCAACAAGACCTGTGTTGTTTATCTTACCGCCAAGAGCAAATACCTTAGTACCCTTAGATTTTTCAGTACCCATAGATGTGAACCAATCAACACCATTTAAGATAATCTGTGGAACATTTGCATAAGTTTCAACATTGTTAAGGAGTGTTGGTTTGCCCCAGAGGCCCTTAACAGCAGGGAATGGCGGACGAGGGCGAGGCTCGCCTCTCTTACCTTCAATAGATGTAATAAGAGCTGTTTCTTCACCACAAACGAATGCCCCCGCACCAAGACGGATGTCAAGGTCAAAATCAAAGCCTGTTCCAAAAATATCTTTACCAAGCAAGCCATATTCTCTTGCCTGATTGATAGCAATTCTAAGTCTGTCAACTGCAATCGGGTATTCAGCTCTTATGTAGATATAACCCTGATTTGCACCAACTGCATAACCTGCGATCGCCATAGCTTCAATAATACAATGCGGGTCGCCTTCCAAGATAGAACGGTCCATAAATGCACCCGGGTCACCTTCATCGGCGTTACAAGCAACATATTTCTGGTCGCCCTGTGCCTTGTATGTGAAGTCCCATTTCATACCTGTTGTGAAGCCACCGCCGCCACGGCCACGGAGTCCAGAATCC
>JAFSBJ010000204.1 GCA_017437345.1 Clostridia bacterium
TTTAATTATTGCAGGATTTACCTACTATACCTCCGTTGCTCAGGGAGAAAAATTCAAATCCCGCTTCTTTGAAATGGCGGCAATAAGCATAGGAGTTGCAGTTATTTCAGTTGTTGTTGGTATTCTAGCCAAAAAGTTTTTAGGCGTTGAAATATAATTATTTTTAAAAGGAGAGTTTACTTATGGGAAAGAAATATGGTGTTTCAATCAAATAGCTTGCTGTTACAAGCTTTGAAATCAAATGTAATGATTTAACTGTGGTTACAGACCCTTATATCACAGAGTGTGTGGGTACTAATGTTACCTGGGAGAATGTGGAAAACTGCGACATTATATGCCTTGGTCACGCCCATTGGGATCATGTTACTGATATTCCCAGGCTCACAGAAAAATTCAAGCCTCTTATTCTTTGCGGCGAACAGACAGCCATGCCTATGGCAAAATTGCTAAACTACACCACATCACTCATTTACCCAATGTATACCGATACAGATATTGACTTTGGTGATGTTAAAATAAAGGCACTCTACGGAAGACACACCTACCTGAAATCAGGCTTTAATGATTTATGTGAGCGTCTGGCCTCCAATGAACTCTGTGTTAATGATGCCGGAATTGCAGGCCTTCAGCCCATAGGAAGCCTTGAATACAGAAACTATCTCTTTACCCTTCCAAATGGCACAAAAATTCTGCTTTGGGGAAATGACCCCACAATCGACCAGATTAACATCTGCAAGGCAATTAAGCCCGACATAGCAATTATCCAGCGTTCTGCGCAGCCGGAAATGATTGCAAAAAAAGCAGAGTTTGCAGCAGCTATAGGATGCAAGATTTTGATTCCTCATCACCACGACTTCCGCGGTGTTGATGATCCGGCAGTTATTGAGAAACTCAAAGAAGAATTCTTATCCCGTGTTCCCGATGGTATCTTTGTGACACCAAAGCACGGAGAGTGGATAGAGCTTTGATAAATATATCCGTTTGAAAAAGGAAGGTTTGATATGCCATTAAACAACGAAATCGAAAGAAAATGGGTTATTGATCCGCAAAATATCCCATTTGACCTTTCAAAAGCAAGAAAAGACAAATTGTCTCAGGCATATGTGTGCTTTTCACCGACGATAAGGGTGAGAAGCGAAAACGGGGAGCGTTTTATTCTTTGCGTTAAAGCAAAAGCAAAGGGGAGCTACCTTGCAAGAGAAGAATTTGAAACAGATATCACAAAAGAGCAGTTTGATTTTCTTTTATCAAAAAAAGAGGGCCAGATAATAGAAAAAACCCGCTACACAATAAAGCATGACGGGTTAAACTATGAAATAGATATTTTTGAAGGCTTTTTAAAGCCTCTTGCCTATCTGGAAATAGAGTTTTCTTCAACAGATGAAGCCCTCAAATTCAAAACTCCATCATGGGCAATTAAAGATGTTACAGATGATTTCCGATATAAAAATGCCGGACTTGCCAAGTTTGGTATGCCGAATCCGGATAATAAATGATAAATTAAAAATCCGCCCCCGGGGCGGATTTTTTCCATTTCTATTCTCTTTTATCTCTTATCTATTCTCTAAAAAAGCCATTAGCATAAGAAATGCTAATGGCTTTTATCTTATTCGTCTTCTTCCTCTATGTCATTTACTAAAACTTCTATCTCAACAACTCGTCTGTCATCCGTTTCGGTAACTGTTACATCAAGGTTTTCATAGGAGAATTTATCCCCCACTTCAGGAATTTTGCCAAGCTCATCCATAACCCATCCGTTAACGGAGCTGTTTTCTTCGTCGTAGCTTATATCAAAGAATTTAAGGAAAGTTTCAAGGTCGGTATTGCAAAGAACCTTATATTTTCTTTCATCAATTTTGGTGAAGGTTTCAACAATATCATCATGTTCATCCCATATTTCACCAACGAGTTCTTCAAGAATATCTTCCATTGTAACAATGCCAAGCGTTCCGCCATAATCATCACTTACAACAGCGATATGGGATTTATTCTTCTGAAGATATTTTAAAAGGTCGCTAATCATTATCGACTTTGGAACAAACACAGGCTCTGTCATTACCTCAGAAAGCTTTCTTCCTGTAATACCCTTTTCGGTGTAGAAATCCTTCTGATGAATAACACCTATTATATCGTCTATGGTGTCTTCATAGACAAGAAGTCTTGAAAATCTTGATTCCTGGAATAAAAGAGCAACCTCTTCCTTTGTGGCATCAGACGGAACTGCTTCAAGGTCTATTCGTGGGGTTAAAATATCTTCGGCGCATCTTTCTGTAAATTCAATTGCACTTCGCAGTAGTTTACCTTCGTCTTCGTCTATTCCGCCATCCTGGGTTACTTCATCCACAAGGACCATCAGTTCGTCCTGAGTCATTTTGCGGTCTGCGTCAACCTTGATAATCTTGGACAAAAGCTTTTTCCACAGCGAGAAAATAAAATTGACGGGAGCAAGGATTATCATGAGAAATTTTATGATAGGAGCCGAAAACATTGAAAACGCCTCGGGAGCTTCCTTTGCCATACTTTTTGGAGATATTTCACCAAATATAAGAACAAGAACTGTCATAACAACTGTTGAAATCGTGGCGCCTATGGAGCCATAAATATCTATAAATATAACAGTTGCCAAAGATGTTGCGGCGATATTTACTATATTATTTCCAACGAGTATAGTTGAAAGAAGCTTGTCATAGTCGTTGGAAAGATCAAGGGCAAGCTTTGCTTTTTTATTACCCTCAGATGCCATATTTTTTAATCTGATTTTATTTACTGAAGAAAAAGCCGTTTCCGTTGCGGAGAAATATGCCGACATTAAAATAAGCGCGGCAAGGGCTATAAGCTTCGGTATAAGGTCTTCCATTTTAAATTGATTCCTCCTGAGATACTTTCAAAAATTATTTGTAAAAATGCCTAAAAAATAAAGCGTTTGTGTCACATACGAAGGTTTTTATGGCACAAAAAAGCACACCCTCTATGTATGTAGCAATACAAAGGGTATACCTCATAAACGCTTTTAATTAATGCTTTTAAATTGTTAGTGTTATCGTCACTACTGTCGCCGTCCATAAGACTTTATGCTTCCTTTCTTATTTATGCAAGATGTAGTATATCACAAGAAGGCTTTATTTTCAAGCATATTTTAGGTTTATTGTTCATTATACACTAAAACCATGCTCATTTTTTATGATTTTGCCTGTTTCTTTGGGTGATTTTTACTATAATTCTCTTTTTGCCACCTATTGCAATATCTTTGAATTTATGATAAAATTTTTAAAAGCCTATATTTATTATGGAGGATTTACAATGAAAAGATTTCTTGCTTTAATTCTATGTGCGATTATAGTGTTTGGCGGGTGCTCTGCAAAGGAAACCGCAATAAATTCAGACGGAGAAGATATTATTATTGAAACCGAAGAAGAGGAAATGGTTGAAAACGATTTTTATAAAATGGCAACAAGCCCCAAAAGACCTATTGCCATTATGATAGACAACGATTCAGAAGCATCCAGACCACAGATTGGTCTGGAGGATGCGTATCTCGTTTATGAAATAATAGTTGAAGGCGGAGCTTCAAGAATTATGGCGTTATTTAAAAACTACCGCCTTGAAAAGGTTGGACCTGTTCGTTCTTCAAGACATTATTTTCTTGATTATGCCCTGGAAAACGGAGCAATATATACCCATGCCGGCTGGAGTCCACAAGCACAGAGAGACATCGCGGCATTTGATGTGGACAATATAAACGGGCTTATCGGCAACGACACCAACAACTTCTGGCGCGATTCCACCTATGATAACACCTGGCATAATCTCTACACCTCAACAGCAAAGCTTTCGGAATATGCCAGAAGCAAAAAAGACTATAAGATGAAAGCGGGACAAGGCCCCGTAAACTTTTTAAAGGAAGATAAAATCACAGGCGACACAGAATGTTCAAAGCTCTCATTTTCTTATTCGCAGATGTATAGAGTTGGATTTACATATAATCCAGAAACTAAAATGTATGAAAGAAGCATCAACGGAAGGCCCCATCTTTCACAAACAGGCAAGGCGTTCCCTGCCAAAAATATTATTGTTTATGATGTGGCAAACTACACCTTAAACGACGGGCAGAACAAAGGCAGACAGGACCTTGAAAACACAGGAAGCGGCGAAGGCTGGTATGTGAGCATGGGTAAAGCTGAAAAAATCACCTGGTCTAAAAAATCAAGAACTTCAAAAACAGTTTATAAAAGAGCAGACGGAACAGAGCTTGAGGTTAACCCCGGTGTGACATATATACAGATAATACCTAAGAATACACAAATTAATATGGAATAATATTGGAAATGTAAAAATAATCCGGAACGCAAAAAGAAAAAAGTTATACTTTTCCATATATTCAAAAAGGGTGCGAAAATTTTATTTTTCGCACCCTTTTTATCATACATTTTCAGGCTATATAATAAATGTTGGGGTGTCCAACAAATAGAGCTCGGTAAAATTTAAGAAAAAAGTAAAAAA
>JAFSBJ010000205.1 GCA_017437345.1 Clostridia bacterium
GTAATAAAAGATGGTTGGTTCTACACCGGCGACTATGGAAAAGTAGGAGAAGATGGTTTCATTCGTTTTGAAGGCAGAAAGAAAAATATCATCATTGCCAAAAACGGAAAGAATGTTTATCCCGAAGAGCTTGAAACGATGCTTTCAAGAAGTGACTATGTTAGCGAATGTATGGTTTATGGTCATGAAGATGAAGATGGCGAAACTCATATTCATGCTCAGGTTTTCCCCGACATGTCAGCAGTGGAATTAAAGCTCGGTTCAAATCCCGACGAAGAAAAAGTCAAGGAGCTTATCCAGAGTGTGGTAGATGATGTCAATAAAAGTAATCCCGTATGGAAATATATAAGAAAAACCATTGTAAGAAAAGAAGAATTTGAAAAAACCACCACCAAAAAAATCAAAAGATTCGCAGAAGCAAATAAAGAAAAATAAAAGGGGATGTAAAAAAAGTCCAGACTGCAAAAAGGCGTAATAACAAGCGGTGCAATTTGTTAATTAAGTTTAAAATCCTTTAATTTTATATTTAATGTTGAAAAACATCTTTTTGAAGATGTTTTTCTTTTTTTTATATGCCTTTTTGCTATTGCCAAATCTCTCCCTCGCAGTACCTTTGTACAGCGTCGGGCTATCGCTCAAAGCAAGGTAAAGCCTTGCTTTGAGTTCGATTTGACAATTCTGAATCTTTTTTTCCTATCCCCTTATTTAGATTTTCCCTTTCACCCACCGACTTTTTATTGAATATAATAAGACGGGAGGGATAAACTTGAATTATATCTTAGTGGTTTTTGCCTCGTTTGCAACTGCAAACCGGGTAAAAAGCCTTCTTAAAACAAACCACAACATTAATTCGGCAGTAGTGCAGACTCCCGGTGGTATAAATATCAAAAGCTGTAGCTATTCGCTGAAGCTTTCATCCGATTATGCAGACCTTGTGTGGAATATCGTGAAAAGTAATAAGCTGTCTTCCAAGGGCATCTTTTCCGATAGTGACTATTCCAGAATCAGATAGGTGACAGCTATGATATATTTTGATAATGCCGCCACCACATGGCCCAAACCTGAAAGCGTTGTAAATGCAGTATACGAAAGCATAAAACACACAGGAGCAAATCCGGGAAGAGGCGGACACAAAATGTCCATTTTAGCCGGCGAAAAAGTTTTTTCCGTAAGGGAAAAGATTGCCTCCTTTTTTGGTCTTGGCAATCCATGCAATGTGATTTTTACTCTTAATGCCACCCATGCCCTTAATATAGTCATAAATGGTGTAATCAAAAAAAACGACCATATAATATGCACCTCTATGGATCATAATTCAGTATTAAGGACAGTTTATGCCCTTGAGGATTATGCTGAAATATCAGTTGCCAAAGCAGATGATGAAGGTTATGTATCAAGTGAAGAAATAGAAAAACTTATAAATCCAAACACAAAGCTTATTGTGGTAACTCATGCTTCAAATGTGTGCGGCACAATAGAGCCAGTTAAAGAAATTGCCCGTATTGCAAGAAAACGGGGAATACTTTTTCTTTTGGATGCATCTCAGTCTGCCGGTATATTAGATATTGATATGGAAAAAGATGGCATTGATTTTCTTGCCGCTCCCGGTCATAAAGCCCTCTATGGCCCGATGGGAACCGGAATACTTCTTATAAATTCGTCATATAATCTAAGTCCCCTTGTATATGGCGGCACCGGAAGCTATTCCCATCTTCTTTCCCAACCCGATGAGCTTCCCGACAGGCTTGAGAGCGGAACACTTAATTACCCCGGAATATGCGGTCTTGGTGCAGGAATTGATTTTGTTTTATCCATAGGCTGCAAGGCTATATATTGCCATGAGCAAAAACTTTGCGATTATGCCTTAAATGAAATTTCAGGGCTTGAAAATTATAAAATAATAGGTAAAAAAACAAGTGAGGGAAGAGTTGGGACTCTGTCCTTTATCCATAAAACTCTTCCGTCGCAGGCTGTGGCAGAATATCTTAATTCTTCCTTCAATATAGCCACCCGGGCAATGTTTCATTGTGCTTATCCGTCTCATGTGTCACTTGGTACAGAAAATAGCGGCACAGTAAGATTGAGCTTTGGAATATTCAACACCATACCCCAGATTAAAACCCTTATTTATGCTCTTGAGCATATGCCGGATTAAATATCATTAACTTTACAAAACCGCTCATTTGTGATATTATCATAATGGGTGGTTTTTGTTTTGAAACTAACCCACCCGGAGGGAAAAATGAAGATAAAAATTATTTGTGTTGGCAAGCTTAAAGAAAAATATTTAAAGGATGCAATAGCTGAATATACCAAGCGTCTTAGTCGTTTTGCAACAGTTGAAATAACAGAATTAAATGATGAAAAGATTCCCGATAATCCATCTTCATCAGATGAGGAAAAGGTTCTTTTAAATGAAGGAGAAAAAATTCTCCGCTGTATTTCGCCTGGTGACTATGTTATATCTCTCTGTGTTGAGGGTGAGCTTTTATCTAGTGAAGATTTTGCAAAAAAACTATCCGGAATAGCGCTATCGGGCAAAAGTACAATATGCTTTGTTATAGGCGGGTCGCTGGGGCTTCATAAAGCGGTTAAATCAAGATCTGATTTTCGCCTTAGCTTTTCAAGAATGACATTTCCCCATCAGCTTATGCGAGTGTTTTTAACTGAGCAAATCTATCGAGCTTTTAAAATAAATGCCAACGAAAAGTATCACAAATAAAACCCAAGGAGAATTAAGATGATATATAAATCCGACCTTCATTGTCACACAATAGATGTCAGCAAATGCGCCAATCTGGCGCTGGAAGAAATGATAGAGAATTATATTAAATATGGATATTCCACAATCGTTATAACCGATCATTTTTCTCCTGCAACCTTTGAAGATATGACAAAGCTTTCATGGAGTGAAAAGTGTGAATTTTATCTTAGCGGATACTCAAGAGCAAAAAAACTTGCCGGTGATAGATTAAATGTCCTTCTGGGTATGGAATATCGGAATATCTATACATCAAACGATTATCTTGTATATGGTGTCACAGAAGAATTTCTAAAAAAATATAACACATCAGAAGATGATAATATCATTAATCTCCATCTTAAGGATTTTTGCAGTATAGTCCATGAAAACGGGATGCTTATTTATCAGGCGCATCCCTTCCGCAACGGTATGACTGTTATGAAACCCGGCTATACCGACGGAATAGAAACCCTAAATGCCCATAAGGGTCACGATTCCAGAAATGATGTTGCAAAGCTTTGGGCAAAAAAATATAATCTTTTAGAGTGTGGTGGTTCCGATTGTCATCATAAAGGCGGCGAAGGTAGGGGAGGCATCATCACTAATTCAGAAATAAAAACAAATTCTGAGCTTTTAAATGCTCTTAAGGGTGAGTTTTCCCTTATAAGTCCGGAGGATTAATAATGAAATATTCATTCATAGGTCTCAGTAAGCCTGTGGCTTCTTTAAATAACCTTCTTAAAACCCATATAAAATCCTATAGGCTCTCTCATGTTGGAGAGACTCTTCCTCTTGAACCGGGAGGAGTTTTTTCTTCAAATCTTTCTGCCGCGGCAAGCTTTGCCGGTGAAAATGATATGTGCGTTTATCTTACCTTAGAAGAGCTTGTTGCAAGTTCCGATATAATATTCATTTTTCTTCCCGATAAATCAATAAAAAATATTTCCCTAACTCTTGGCAAATTTGACGCCAGAAATAAAATATTTTGCCATATGAGTTCTGCATTCACATCAGACATTCTTGATTTTAATTCTAAAAATACATATATCTCATGGCATTTTCCATATTTTATAAAAGATGAAAATGACCATTCGCTCCCCGGCAGAATAATTGCAGAGGGCTATGGAAAAAAGCTGGATAGCTTTAATGAAGCTTTAGGGCTTTTATCAATAAATCCATTCTATGTTTCTGCAGAAGAAAAGCTTATGTATATAGCGGCATCCACCATTGCAAAAGATCTTCCCGTTATGCTTGAATACACAGCCAAAAGGCTTATAAAATATGCATTAGGTGGTCATACTGAGCTTTCACGGGAGCTTATGGAAATGGCAGGGAATAACCCCGGAGCGCTAAACAGCTATAATCCAATTGATAAAGATGATGTTGATTTCCTTGCCCGTCAGCTTGATATTTTAGATAAAATCGGTATTGATGAAATAACAAGGCTCTATTCATCTCTTTCAGCAGTTGCTGCCTGCACAAAAGACGAACCAAGCCGCGAAACAGAGCGTATTTTAATGCTCACAAAACCAAGGTGATAAAAAAGACGGAGGCAATATGAAACTTATAATAGCCGAAAAACCAAGCCTTGCCCGTAATATCTGTCAGGCACTTGGAAGCTTTTCAAAAAAAGGCTCATATTTTATAAACGATGAATATATTGTAACCTGGGTGTTTGGTCACCTTTTTTCTCTTGCCGATATTGAGCATTATAACCCAAACCCCGATGGAAGATGGACTCTTAAGAATCTTCCCTGTTTTCCGGAAAAATTTGAGTTTGAACTCCGTAAAGATAAAGACGGGAAGCCCGACTCCGGGGTGCTGAATCAATTCAGAGTTATAAAAGAGCTGTGCTTAAGAGATGATGTTGACACAATAGTAAACGCAGGTGACTCCGACCGAGAGGGCGAAATCATTGTCCGCACCTGTATTGAAAAAACAGGAGTAACAGGGAAAAACCTTACCCGTCTCTGGCTTCCCGACCAGACCGAAGAAACAGTGAGAAGCGCTGTTGTTGAAATGAAAAAAGAAACAGAATATGACAATCTTGCCTCAGAAGGCTACGCA
>JAFSBJ010000206.1 GCA_017437345.1 Clostridia bacterium
ACATATGATGCAAAATACAGCTCTGATTCAACAAGCGAATTATATATTCCGGCAAAGCTTGAAGAAAAATACTCTGAGATGGTTAGAGGTTATGCCATAAAAGCATTTGAAGCACTTGACGGAAAAGGACTTTCAAGAGTTGACTTTTTTGTTGATGAAGAAAAGGAAAAGGTTTGCATTAATGAAATAAACACTATGCCCGGATTTACAAGCATCAGTATGTATCCAAAGCTTTTTGAAGCAAGCGGGATAGAATATACAGAGCTTTTAACAAAGCTTATTGAAATAGCACAAGAAGAATAAAATCAGGAGATTTACGATGGAAAACAAACAGGAAAACAAATTTATAATATCTATAAAAGGTCTGCAAACATATGAGGATGACAACGACGACACGGATATAAGCCTTTTAACAGAGGGGGAATTTGAATATCAGGACGGAGCATATTTTATTGATTATGAAGAATCGGAGCTGACCGGACTTGAAGGAACTAAAACCTCGATAGAAATCGGCACGAATTATGTTTCGCTCCAGAGAAATGGAACGGTTAACACCCATATGATCTTTATGAAGGACAGAAAAACCTCGTCATACTACAGCACCCCCTATGGTGATATGCAGATTGATATTTTTACGGATTATTTAAATATTGACATTTCGCCAACGGGCGGAAAGATAAATGTGGACTATTTTATAGACATAAACAACCACAGCACCGGAAAAAACAATTTCGAGATAGAAATCAGAAAAGCATAATTACAGAAAGGATGAAACACTATGAACGACATTATTTTTGAAATAAAAAATCAGATAAGAAACACAATAAGCGCTTCTGTTAAAAACATCGGGGGAAAAATTACTGCTGACGCAGATGCTTTAGAGGCTGCGGCAAAAGCGGAAATAGAGATTGAAATTCCAAAGGACAAATCCCACGGAGATTTTTCGGCAAATATTGCAATGAAACTAACTAAAATACTCAGAAACTCTCCTCAGAATATTGCAAAGGCTCTTATTGAAGGAATGGACACCGAAGGAACCTACATTGAAAAAATTGAAATTGCAGGCCCCGGATTTATCAATTTTTACCTTAATGACGAATGGCTCTATGATGCCCTTAAAGACTGCATAGAGAAAAAAGAAAACTACGGACGCCTTGACATTGGCAAAGGTAAAAAGGTTATGGTGGAATTTGTTAGCGCTAATCCCACAGGACCGATGCATATGGGTAATGCAAGAGGCGGCGCTCTTGGCGACAGCTTGGCCGGAGTTCTTGATATGGCAGGATATGATGTTACAAGAGAATTCTACATTAACGACGCCGGCGCTCAGATAGATAAATTTGCAAATTCACTTGAAGCAAGATACATTCAGGCTTTAAAGGGCGAAGATGCAATTGAGTTTTCCGAGGACTGGTATCAGGGAAATGACATAAAAAGACTTGCCGCAAGCTTTATTGAAATAAATGGCGACAGCTACCTTGACAAATCTTCCGAAGAAAGAAAGGAAGCTCTTGTTAAATTTGGTCTTGGACACAATATTCCAAAATTAAAAACCGACCTTGAAAACTACCGCATTAATTACGATGTGTGGTTTAATGAAAGTAAGATTCACGAAAATGGCGAGGTTGCCGAAACTATTGAGCTTTTAAGAAAGAGCGACTATACATATGAAAAAGACGGAGCTTTGTGGCTCAGATCAACCGATTTTGGCTGTGAAAAGGATGATGTTTTGATAAGAGCAAACGGATTCCCCACCTATTTTGCTGTGGACATTGCATATCACAGAAACAAATTTGAAAAACGCGGATTTGACAAGGTAATAAATATCTGGGGTGCCGACCATCACGGACATGTGCTTCGTATGAAGGGGGCTATGGAAGCTATCGGCATTGATTCATCAAAGCTTGAAATTATTCTTATGCAGCTTGTTCGTCTTGTTAAGGAAGGAAAGGCTGTCAGAATGTCGAAAAGAACAGGCGAAATGATTACCTTATCTGACCTTGTTGAAGATATTGGAATTGATGCTGCAAGATTCTTCTTTAACCTAAGACAGGCTGAGAGTCATTTTGAATTTGACCTTGATTTAGCTATTGCTCAGAACAATGAAAACCCTGTTTTCTATGTTCAGTATGCTCATGCAAGAATTGCAAGCATTATAAGAAATCTTGCAAATGAAGGAATTGAGCTTGGTGATGCAGGCAAAATCAATTTAAGCCTTTTAAACAGCGATGCTGAAAAGGATCTTATTGAAAAGATTGCTTCATTCCCTCAGGAAATTCAGCTTTGCAGCATTTCTATGGAACCCAGCAAGCTTACAAGATATGTGATGGACCTATCGGCTCTTTTCCACTCATTCTACAACAGCTGCAAGGTAATGTGTGAAGATAGGGAGCTTATGCACGCAAGACTTCTTCTTTGCCACGCAACAAAAATTGTTATTAAAAATGTGTTTGATATATTAAAGGTTGAAGCACCTGAAAAAATGTGATTCCGGAGGAAAAAATGAAAAAAAGACATTGGCTTCTTTTTCTTCTTGTTTTACTTATTTTTACACAGTCAAGTTTTCCAGCAGCGGCAGAATATAAAGAGCATGATGCATATGAGGTATATGGAATATGCGTTGTTTCAAAGATTCTGGATTATGATGAAAAATTAAATCTTGATTCATTTTTAGACCTTGAAACTTATGATAAAATTATAAACTTCTGGTTTGGAGCAAAAACGGTTGCTGATGCAAACCCTACTAATGCTGATGCAATTTATGACCTTTCAAGGTTTGCTCCTGAGGTGAAAATTTCTGAGCATAAGATTACAAGCTTTAAGGACTATGGCTTTATTAAAAAAACTCATAGATATGCCTACAGGGTGATGTGCAGTGCAGGATATCTTGACTTTGAAGAAGAATTTTTGCATCCTAATTATCCCTTAAGCTACAGAAAGCTTTTTGAGCTTCTCTCCCATTTTGAAAGCTATGCAAGAGAGCTTCACGGATATGAGGTACAAAACGGTGTTATAACAGATTCCCTTTCTGAAAAAAACAACATTGTTATTAAGCTA
>JAFSBJ010000207.1 GCA_017437345.1 Clostridia bacterium
GAACTGCCAAAAAGAAAACCAACAAGATTAAAAGGATATGATTATTCGCAAAGTGGTGCGTATTTTATTACGATTTGCACGAAGGAGCGTAAGGAGCTTCTCTCGAAAATAATCGTAGGGGACGGCGTCCTCGACGTCCCGGAAAATATATTATCAGAGTATGGAAAAATAGCGGATAAGCATATAAATCAAATGAATGTTTTTTATGACATTTTATCTGTCGATAAATATGTCATTATGACTAATCATATTCATTTAATAATTAATGTATCTGCGGATAACGATATTAAACAATGCGGGATGTCGGGGACGCCATCCCCTACAAACGCATTAATTGCAAGGTTTGTATCAACATTAAAAAGGTTTTGCAACAAAGAATATGGATTTAATATCTGGCAAAGGTCTTTCCACGACCATATTATCCGCGATAAAGACGATTATGATAAAATATGGGAATATATAGACAGTAATACTCTAAAATGGAAGCAGGATTGTTTTTATTGTGATTAAAACTAAAAAGGGGTGAAACTCATAACGGTTTCACTCCTTTTAATATTTATTTGACAAGTATGCATAAAATGTTGTATAATTCATATGATTATACATTTGGAGGTGAGCCTGTGCCAACAGCAGCAATAATAACCAACAGAAAAAAAGACCCTGATGGGCTATACACAAAAAAAGTGGCAGATATTTTAAAAAGAAAATACACGGTTTTATTTGACAGCGACTATAGCGAAGATAATATTTATAAGATGTTTAAAGAAAGCGATGTTGCTGTGGTTCTTGGCGGCGACGGGACTCTTCTTAGCGCATCAGATATGGCGAGCAGCTTTGATGTGCCGCTTTTGGGAATTAATCTTGGTCACCTGGGATTTATGGCAGATGTTGAAGAAAAAAACATAGAGGAATCTCTTAATACCTTTCTTGACGGGGGCTACAAAATAGACCGCAGATTTATGATAGATGCTTTCATAGAAAAGAAAGACGGTTCGCGGCTTACCATTTCCGCTTTAAATGACATAGTTGTCACAAGAGCTTCCTATCAGAGAATGGTTGCTTTTGATATAAAGGTTAATGGAGACAACCTTGCCACCTATCAGGGTGACGGACTTGTGGTTGCCACACCCACCGGAAGTACAGCCTATTCAATGAGCGCAGGAGGCCCTGTTGTAGACCCGTCTTTGGAGGTTTGCATCATAACCCCCGTCTGCCCCCATACAATGAGTTCAAAGCCGGTTATTGTTCCCGGTCAGGCGGAAATACAGATAGATTTCAAATCCACCTTCGATGATAAAGCCATGCTTACTGCCGACGGAAAAGAAGGCATAGGTCTTTGCGAGGGAGATGTTATAAAAATAAAAGGCTCCGAAAGAAAGCTAGGCCTTATAAGACTTTTAAACAGAAGCTTTTATGACATACTTAATTTAAAGCTTCAGGGATAGGAGTAATACATAATGATAAAATCTGAAAGACACGAAAAAATTCTTGAACTCATAAAAAATAATAATGTTTCCACCCAGTCCGGAATGACAAAGCTTTTAATTGAAGCAGGCTTTGATGTTACTCAGGCAACGGTCTCAAGAGATTTGCAGGAATTAAGAGTTATGAAGGTGCTTCTTCCCGACGGAAGCTATAAATATGCTCCGTCTAAGGAAAAAGACATAAGCATCGGAGATAAGCTTGAAAATATTTTGCAGCACTGCTTAACGGGAGTTGACTACGCTCAGAATATTGTTGTTTTAAAAACAATGTCCGGTGCAGCTCAGGCTGTTGGTTATGCTCTTGATTCCTTTGTGTGGGAAGAAATTCTCGGCACAATATGCGGCGACGACACCATTATGGTCGTTGTGAGAAATGAAAAAGGGGCAAAGCAGTTTTGCAATAAGCTTTCAAAGTATATCCACTAGAGGAATGATATTATGTTAAAACAGCTCTATATAAAAAATGTTGCTGTCATAGA
>JAFSBJ010000208.1 GCA_017437345.1 Clostridia bacterium
ATGACAAACAAATATTGCTTGATACTTTATATTTCCTTTTGCATCCTCAACTTTAAACAACCCCTTGAACTCCAACATTTCATTCTTTTGATGTGTTTCTTCATACAATTCTCGAATTGCCGCTTCCCTTGCGGTTTCTCCTTCAGCAATTCAACGGTTATAAATGTTGTCAGAAGGGGGAACTGCTTCAATGAACGGAGCTACTACAATACAGGAACGACTAAAAGATTTACGATTAAACAAAGGATTAAAACTGGAAGAACTGGCAGAGCAAACGGGTATTTCAAAATCGGCTCTTGGCAGTTATGAAAAAGATGACTATAAGGAAATCAATCATGGCAACCTGATCCTGCTGGCAGATTTTTATGGGGTGTCCCTCGATTATCTCTTTTGCCGGACAGAGAACCGGGCGGAGATCAACACGCCATTAAGGGAGCTGCATTTGAGTGATGAGATGGTAGCACTTCTGAAAGGCGGTCGGATTAACAACCGTTTGCTCTGCGAACTTGCCACGCATAAGAATTTTATCAAGTTTCTTGCGGACATTGAGATTTATGTGGATGGGATTGCCACCATACAGATTCAGAACCTCAACGCCCTTGTCGATACCGTCCGGCATGAAATCATTGAACGGTATCGCCCCGGCGAAGATGACCCCCATTTGAAAGTGTTGCAAGCCGCCCATATCAGTGATGATGAGTATTTCAGTCACATGGTTCTGGATGACCTCAACCTTATTATCCGGGATATTCGGGAAGACCACAAAAAGGACAGTGAGAGTGCGCCCCAGACCACCGTTGCCGATGAACTGAAAGAAAATCTGGAAGCGGTCGAAAATTTCAAGGGCAGCCGGGATGAAAAGCTGGTTGTTCTTTACTGCAAGCAGCTCGGTATCAACTATAAAAACCCGTCAGATGAAGAATTTCGCTGGCTGATTCGGATTCTCAAAAAATCAAAGAAAATGGGAACGCCTATCAGCCAGAGGAAAAAACGGTAAAGAAAAACCGCTGTTGCATGGTTTGTTAGCTTCCATGTAGCAGCGGTTTGTGCTGGGATTATTCAGTTGAAATTTGAATATTGCATAATATCCTCTTTCTGCAAAATTACTTTTTCTCCTTCGCCGCATGGCTCCTGAAATGCGTGATAATGATGTTCCAATAGTTCATCTGTTATCACAAACGGTGAATTGGCATTTAAGACCTGATTCCTTTTATATAGTCTTTTTTGCAAAAGCTCCTTACTGGCTTTCATATAGACAAGCTCCGTTTCAGCGCCTGCTTTTTGAATCAGTTCTTTATAAACATTCCGATTTTCCTTACTCCAGAAACTAAAATCAATCACAACATCTTTTCCCTGCTGAATCAGGGATATCAGCTTTTTTTGAAGCGCAGCTTCCACCTGCTCTGACAATTTTTCATATTGTTCTTCCGGATAATCAATTCCCTTTCTTCCATAAAGTTTCCACATTTCTTCGTCAATGGAAAGTCGGATATATCCTTCCTGTTCTTTTTTCTTGGCGTAAGTAGTCTTTCCAGAACCACATACGCCGCACATCATAATAACCTTGCTCATAAGACCCCTTTTTCTTTTTCCGAAACGGCATCTATCAATTTGCACTACAAAGCAGAAAGTTCTTCAATCGCTTTATCTAAAAAAATCATACCGTCCAGATGTTCCAGCTCATGGCAGAAGCATTTTGCCATTTCATCTTCTCCTTCAACTATAATTTCCTCTCCATATTCATTAAGTGCCTGAATCGTGACCTTTTGCGGACGGATTGTTTTTACAAAGCGGTTCGGGAAACTAAGGCATCCCTCAACACATTCCTGCACACCGCTTTGGCTTATCATTTGCGGATTTACAAGTTTTAATCGTGTGTCGTTAAAATCAATGACAACCAACCGTTTCAAAACGCCAACCTGATTTGCTGCCAGTGCAGCTCCATTTTCTGTTTCATGTAATGTATCAAGCATATCATCTAAGAGCTGCCTGATTTTATCATCAACTTTTAGGACAGCTTTACATTTTTTTCTCAATATATGGTCGCTGTCATAGCGAAGAAATCTTGTTGCCACTTTTTACCTCCTGTCTGCTGCTGTCAGCTCTTGATTTTCTCAAACTTACATCAAATAAAAATACATCCTCAATGGCACACTCAAACACTTTAGAAATATCATATGCAAGCCAGATAGATGGTTCAAATTTTTCTGTTTCTATGGCATTTATCGCCTGCCTTGAAGCTCCAACCAGTTCTCCTAATTGCTCTTGCGTCAGCCCTCGCTGTTCCCGCAATTCTTTTATTCTGTTTTTCATATATCCTCCAAAAGTAAGATTATAATAATTATATGTGCTTTCGCTTGTAATGTCAACCTTA
>JAFSBJ010000209.1 GCA_017437345.1 Clostridia bacterium
AATGATTATGAAAAATTACATTGCAATTGAAGAGGTTTACGGAAGGGAGATTTTAGATTCAAGGGGAAACCCCACTGTTGAGGCGGAGGTTATTTTAGAAGACGGAAGTGTTGGCCGCGCGGCTGTTCCATCAGGCGCATCAACGGGAGCTTTCGAGGCCACCGAGCTTCGTGACGGCGGGGATAGATATATGGGGAACGGAGTTTTAACAGCTGTTTCCAATATCAACGGAGAAATAGCCGACACTCTTATAGGGCTTAACGCTCTTGACCAGACGGCAGTTGATTCGGCTTTAATCCGTCTTGATGGGACCCCAAACAAGGCACGCCTTGGAGCGAATGCGATTCTTAGCGTTTCCCTGGCCGTTGCCAAGGCTTGCGCCAACTCCGTTTCTCTTCCTCTTTATCAATATATCGGCGGGGTTAATGCAAAAACAATGCCAGTCCCTATGATGAACATTATAAACGGTGGCAAACACGCCGACAACTCCATTTCCTGTCAGGAATTTATGATTATGCCTGTGGGCGCAAAGAATTTCAAGACTGCTCTTCAAAACTGCACCGAGGTTTTCCATACTTTAAAAAAGATTTTAAAAGAGAAAGGTTTTTCTACCGCAGTTGGAGATGAGGGTGGTTTTGCCCCCAACCTTGAAAATGACGAGGATGCTGTTAAGCTTATTTTAGAGGCAATCGAACAGGCAGGATTTAAGCCTTACGAAGATTTTATGTTAGCGCTTGACCCTGCCTCAACAGAGATGTTTGAAATGGCAAAAAAAGATGGAAAAGAGGGAATGTATTCCTTCTGGAAGACGGGAAAGATTTACAGCCGTGAGGAGATGGTCAGCTTCTGGCAAAGCTGGGCAGATAAATACCCCATCATCTCAATAGAGGACGGTATGGCCGAAGAGGACTGGGAAGGCTGGGAGATGCTTACCAATCGCATTGGCGACAAAGTGCAACTTGTTGGGGATGACCTTTTTGTTACCAACACCAGCCGTCTTAAAAAGGGCATTTCAAAAGGTGTTGCAAATTCCATTTTAATTAAGGTTAATCAAATCGGGACTCTTACGGAGACTCTTGACGCAATCAAAATGGCACAGAGCAGCGGATACACCGCCGTCATTTCTCACCGAAGCGGAGAGACCGAGGACACCACTATCGCCTCTTTATCTGTTGCCGTAAATTCAGGGCAGATAAAGACAGGAGCACCGTCAAGAACAGACAGAGTGGCAAAATATAATGAGCTTTTAAGAATTGAAGAGGACTTATTTCTATCTGCGGAATACAACGGAATAAATTCATTTAATAATATAAAAAAGGCGGAATAATCCGCCTTTTTATTCGTTTAAATATTTAACATTGTGATAACCTGCCAATTTGTTCCATAAGAATTTTTCCACTTTCCCCGTTTGCTCCAAACCAAAAAGGCGTTGGATATCCATAACCGACCGCTCCGTTTCATCATCAAATATTCCGCTGAATTCCACCCTGCCTCCATTATTAAGTCTTCTGTCATTTTTCCTGAGCAGAAATTGGAGAACATATATTTCGTCCATTCTATCCCCTTTTTTAAGTTCCATTATGTCAATGGGGAAGGCTCTTATCTCTTCCGGAATTCCCAGTATCTCCTGGGCGAGAAGATATTCTTCATAAATTCTGTCCCAGGTTGGAGTATCCACCTCGCCTGTTGGAGGGAGATTGTTTGCGGTTTGAAAATTTCTTACCGCTTCTCTTGTCTCCGCTCCGTAAATTCCGTCCGGATTAATGAGCGGTCTTAATCCTCTTGCAAGCTGGATAACCCTCAAATACAATTGAAGTTCATAAATTTCTTCGCGACTTTCCATATTACGCCCCCTGACCTATTACATTTCCTGAGTGTTGGCCTTCGTTTCTTATTTCTCCCTTTACTATATCGTTATATTCCTCCGCTATCTCATTCCAGGTTGCAGGACCAATAATTCCTGTGGGCTCTAAACCGAAAAGATTCTGAAAAGCGATAACGGCATTTTGAGTTGCCTCGTCAAAGGTGCCTGTTACCGAAATTTCAGGAATTTCAGTATAAACCTCGCTGAGCTTTGAAAGATAACCTTGAATAATTCTTACATACTCTCCCGATGAGCCTAATCTTAAAGAAGTGCCCGGATATGGCACAGTATTATTCCCAATGGATTCAACAGGGATATCCTGCACGATACCCAAGTATACATTTGACAAAGAATCCCATGTTTCTTCGTTTACCTCTCCTGTTACGGGGAGGCCATAATATCTTTGAAAGGCCTCAACAGACGCCCTTGTAGCAGGGCCGAAAATACCGTCTAATGCCACCTCGGGAATGGCGTTATTATAAACAGAAATCAGGAGCAGATAATACTGGACGGCGATTACGCTGTCTCCTCTGTCACCCTCTCTTAAAACCCCTTTATACTGTTTCGATATATCCGTAATTGACTGACCCTCAGAGTCCACCGATGCAAGTTTCTTAACTGCAACGAAAATTTCTTGGAGCTGATACCAGGTACCTTTTCCCACAATTCCGTCCACCGTCATATTAAAAGTTTCCTGAAATTTTCTTACTGCGTTTTCCGTTTCCACTCCGAAAACTCCCGTTATATTCGGGATTTGGGGAATAAGGGGATAATTGGTGGAAATTCTGTTAAGCTGGACCTGAATACGCCGGACATCATCCCCTGATGAGCCAAGCCTTAAAGGCGTCCCCGGATATGACATTTCCACATTTGCAACAGGGGCATCAAAAACGATACTTATGTCATCCCCATAATAATTCCTCAGTATATCATAGGGAACAAGGCCCTCATTGGCAAGGGTTACGCTCCCCCATTGGGAAAGGCCGTCGCACTGCACTTCCACTCCGTCGCAATAGGTTGCAAAGAGAGGCTCAACAAAGCCTTGCCGTCTTATATAGTCGTTGAATATTTCGTTGACGATTTCGTTTATATTCTCAAAGATATTCCTGCCTTTTACAAAAGATTGGTCATAGGCAGTTGAGTTTGTTATGTCAAAATCATATCCGCGGGAAGGATACCACTCCGTATAGACCCTGTTTAAGGCATAGGAAATCTGGGCATATATGTTTGCCCTGATGGCACTTTCAGGCCATGTGGGGTATATCTCACTTGATGCCACATTTTTTATATAATCCGCAAATGGAACAGTAACATTTTCCGCTGACGCTGACGGCGGGCCTAAATGAACTGTTATTGTTTCAGGTATAACCGGTGTTCCGTTCATATCTCTCCTCCTTTATAAATCCTGTGGTTCTTTATCGTCAATAATTATGGGACTTGCTGTATATCCCAAAGGAAGTGGAATTAAAGCCACCGGCTGAATTGTTGTCTTTCCGCCAAAGATTGGGACCTCTAAATTTTCAACCGGATAATAGCCCTCTTTTTCGGTTTGTATTTTATAAGTTGAATAGTTATCAGTTCCCGAAGGGGTTTGGGAGTTTTCTCTGCTAGGGGCAGGAAGGGTCAGCGTTTCTGTCTGACCGTTTCGGTCGGTCAATAAAACTCTTTCCACTGTTTCTCTCTCGTTCTCTTCCGTTTTGCTTACTGTTATATGGGCACCTTCTATGGGTAATCCTTTCCCCGCAGTAGAAACCTGAATAATTAGATATCCCCTGTCTGTATCTGCCATTTTTGTTTCCTCCTATACTCCATATCTTCTCCCTTATATTTATGCTAAATCCCTTGACAATATATCTCATTTAAGTTATTATATTAGGGTAAAATCAAAGATTTGCCTCCTTAGTTAAATGGATATAACAAGCCCCTCCTAAGGGCTAGTTGTGGGTTCGATTCCCGCAGGGG
>JAFSBJ010000210.1 GCA_017437345.1 Clostridia bacterium
ATCAGGCAAAGCTCTTTATGCAGGTCTTTCCAACTACGACGGTGAAACAATGATGGAGGCTGCAAAGATTTTAAATGAGCTTCACTGCCCCTTTGTTATTAATCAAAACAGATTTTCCATTTATGACAGAAGGTCAATGGATAACGGGATATTTTCTTCCGCAATAAAAGAGAAAAAGGGTATGATAATATTCAGCCCCCTGGCTCAGGGGCTTTTAACCGACAGATATTTTAACGGAATCCCCCAAGACAGCCGCGTTAAAACAGATGGCAGATTTTTAAACGAAGCATCTGTTGACAGGGAAAAAATTGAAAAATCCAAAAAGCTAAATGAAATAGCCGCAAAAAGAGGTCAGAGCCTTGCTCAGATGGCTCTTTCCTGGGTTTATTCCCATGAAGGGGTAAGCAGTGTGCTTATTGGAGCATCATCTAAAAAGCAAATAGAAGAAAACCTTAAAATGCTTGAAAACACAAGCTTTACAGAAGAAGAATTTGAATTAATAGACAGTATTGCTCTAAATTAAAATTAATGGGCTGTAGCAAAATGATTTTAGGAAGGGTTTCCCTGACTCTCTGAAAATTATTTTACTACAGCCCATTTCAATTATTGATAGCAATTATATTTTAGTCTGTTGAAACACTGAATGTCTTAGATATATCCACAGGAGTTATATCATCTATACCATTCCAGAAAAACAGCTTGCACTGTGTAACCTCAAAAACAGCGTCAGTAATTTCAAATTTTATATCACTTTTACCTTGCTTCAGGTTAAAATTATTCACACTGTCAAGATACACAAGACTTCCGGATTCATCGTAAAACGCCAGCATTGCTGTGCAGCTTTCTTTTGATTTGTAGCTTGTCAAATTAAAATCAACATTTATCCTGCCATTTGTATAGCTGAAATTTGTCATCTCCGGATGAATGTCCCCCATAAGGGAAGACATAGTGTTTTTGTAGCAGTTTCCTGCCTTATCATATGCATAAATGTATATATCGTTATATTTGGCATTTTGCTCATATAATTTTGAAAGGTTAAAGCTTACAGTAATCTCGCCGCCATCTTCAGGCTTAATGATACTTTTGCCGCCATTATAAACCTTGCCATTTTCATCCTTATAACTGCAATACACATATGACATATGCCTATTATCACGAAATGTCACATCCACTACATTCCCATTTGGAACAAGCTTTATAATTTCCGGCACTATAGTATCCACATAAAATGGAAACTCTAGAATATGCTTTGTGGGGTTTTCTTTTTGGTAGTTATAAAGAGAGGTAAGTCTCAGGTTATAATCTCCGTCGGAAAGGGTTAAAATGTCGTTCAGTTTAAGTGCTACAGAATTGAATTTATTAAAAAAAGAATTACCCTGAATTCCTGAAACAACATTCCCATCCTGATTTATTACCTCAGATGAAATATATGAAATGCTTCTCATTGGCGTAAACAAAATATTTATATCATCACACATACCGTCACTGTTTGGCGACAGGGCAATATACTTTTTATCAAAGCCATCATCACCATCACTTCCGAGGAACAATATGTCATCATTATTGCCCTTTTTAACCCATGTGAAGAGAGCTGTGTCATATACTTCATAAATTCCATTATTTATAAAATAGCTTTCTTCATCATAATAAACTGTGTTATCATAAACCGAAGCCTTTGTCCAATCACCATAAAAGCCGGTAAAGGGTATTCCAACTCCGGGAACAGAGGAATCGCCTGACTCCAGACGAACAAAACCATCTATATAAAAGCCATTTGTAAAAACCTCTTCAATAGCTTTTATTTCTTCATCATCCAGTTCTATTCTTGCTCTGATTTCAACACCTGAATTTGCATTAACGCTTATCTCCTGAGGGAGATTGTGGGATATGTTATCCAGAAGCTTTGATGCACCCACATAGTATTTGTCGCCACTCTGAGTGTAGCTATCAGTTAAAACACTAAGGCTTATTTTGTCATATGTAATACTTTCTGTGCCAAAATTAGATATTGTAAATTTAATATCAAAGCTTTTGGTAAGCTCATCACCAAGGCTTATTTTGCTCTTACCATCATCTCCTGTAAGAATCACCCTTGTTGAAATTGCATTTTTAAGATTCACCACTCCTGCACCCTGAAGTCTTGGAGAATATGGAACAGAGCCGCTGCTTGTTGGCACAGCGGTTGACATCATAAGATTTTGTATGAACATAGGCTTACCCGAAGCGTAGCTTATATTTTCTCTTTCAAGATATTCGCATATAACAGCTGCCGCACCGGCTATATGGGGAGAAGCCATAGATGTCCCACTCATAGCGTCATAGCTGCCATCTTTATAGGAGGATATTATACCATTCCCGCCGGGAGCTGTAATGTCAGGCTTAAGCTCGAGATTTTCGGTAACACCATAGCTTGAAACAGAAAACATTTTTCCGGCGTAATTTTTATTAACCGCTCCAACAGAAACAGCTTGTGAAAACGCTGCCGGAACACCTGAAGCAGAATAATCTATATTGGTTGTAAGAGGAGCATTTTTATTAAATCCCCGTGACATATTACCTGCAGATGCTGCCACAAAAACCCCGGCATTATATGCATTGGAAAAAATCTCGTCTATTTTAGCCAAAGAGGCCGGAGAAGCATAATCAATACCAACACTGCAATTTATAACATCAGCCCCAAGCTCAACAGCATCCTCCATGGCTGCTATAAGCTTGTCCAATGGCATATTTTCAACATCATCTGATGCAATCTTCATCAGAAGAAGCTGACAATCCGGAGCTATTCCATTTATCGCGCTATTTTCATGTGTGCCATTTTTACCGCCAACAATACCTGCCACATGGGTTCCATGATTTATCATATTCTTGCTGTAATCCCCCGGCATAACATTACCATCACCGTAGTAGTAATCAAAAGCAAATGGGATTTTTTCATTTTTATAAACCTTCTCAGCCGAAGAGCTTGCATGAATATCCTTAATAAGCTCTGCTATATCTTCTTTGGTGTATGTCG
>JAFSBJ010000211.1 GCA_017437345.1 Clostridia bacterium
GCATAATGCCTTTAGTTAAAAAAATAAATGAATTAGAACCCGATGTAAAAAAGCTTTCCAATTCTGAGCTTCGTGCAAAAACCGACGAATTCAGAAGTCGTCTTGCCTCAGGAGAAACTCTTGATGATATTCTCCCTGAAGCTTTTGCAGTTGTAAGAGAAGCATCATGGAGAGTTCTCGGCATGCGTCATTTTGATGTTCAGCTTATCGGTGGTATTGTTCTTCACCAGGGCAGAATTGCCGAAATGAAAACCGGTGAAGGTAAAACTCTTGTAGCAACTCTTCCTTGCTATCTCAATGCCATAGAAGGTAAGGGTGTTCATGTTGTAACAGTAAATGACTATCTTGCCAAAAGAGATAGCGAGCAAATGGGTAAAATCCATAGGTTTTTAGGACTCACAGTTGGTCTTATTACTCACGAAAAAACCCCCAGCGAGAGAAAAGAAGCCTATAGTGCCGACATCACCTATGGCACAAACAACGAATTCGGCTTTGATTATTTAAGAGATAATATGGCAATTGAAAAAGACGAAGTTGTTCAGTGCAAGGGGCATAATTTCGTTGTTGTGGACGAAGTTGACTCCATCCTTATTGATGAAGCAAGAACCCCCCTTATAATTTCCGGAATGGGTGAAAAATCAACGGAGCTTTATTCTGTGGCAGATAATTTTGCCCGAAAGCTTAAAGCCCTTAAAATTGTTGAATCCGACGACAAACAGAATAACGACGATGTTGATGCAGATTATATCGTTGATGAAAAAGCCAACACAGCCACCCTCACAGCCCGCGGTGTTAAAAAGGCAGAAGAAGCTTTCAATGTTGAAAATCTTTCCGATCCCGAAAACATAACCCTTCTTCACCACATCAACCAGGCTATTAAAGCCCATGGTATAATGCATAGAGACATCGACTATGTTGTTAAAGACGGAGAGGTTATAATTGTTGACGAATTCACCGGCAGACTTATGCACGGCAGAAGATATAATGATGGTCTTCATCAGGCAATAGAAGCCAAAGAACATGTCACAGTTGCCCGTGAAAGTAAAACTCTTGCCACCATTACCTTCCAGAATTTCTTCAGACTCTATGCAAAGCTTTCGGGTATGACAGGTACTGCCGAAACGGAACAGCTTGAATTTAATTCTATCTATAATCTCGATGTTATCGTTATCCCAACCAATATGCCGATGATTCGCAAAGACCATCCCGACGCTATCTATAAAAGCGAAGCGGCAAAAATAAATGCAATAGTAAAGCAGATTATAGAATGTAATAAAAAAGGTCAGCCTGTTCTTGTGGGTACAGTTACCATTGAAAAATCAGAGCTTTTAAGTAAGGTTCTTAGTAAAAATAATATAAAACACGAAGTCCTCAATGCTAAATACCACGAAAAAGAAGCTGAAATAATTGCTCAGGCAGGAAAAAAGGGCGCAGTTACCATTGCCACAAATATGGCAGGCAGAGGAACTGATATTATGCTTGGCGGAAATGCAGATTTTCTTGCAAAGAAGGAACTCGAAAAGCTTGGCTACAGCGATGAAATTATTCTTGAATCCACAGGCTTCTCCGAAACAAATGATGAAGAAATTCTTGAAGCAAGAGCAAAATATGCTGAGCTGAGTGAAAGATTTAAAAATGAAATTCACTCTGAGAGAATGGAAGTAATAGATGCCGGCGGTCTTTTCATCATAGGCACAGAACGCCATGAATCACGAAGAATAGATAATCAGCTTCGCGGTCGTTCAGGTAGACAGGGGGATATCGGTGAATCAAGGTTCTATCTTTCTCTCGATGACGACCTTTTAAGGAAATTTGGCTCTCAAAGATTAAGAACCATCGTTGATTCAGCCGGTATGTCCGATGAAGACGCCCTTGAAGCTTCCATGCTTTCCACAGCTATCGAAAGAGCGCAGAAAACCGTTGAAGGCAATAATTTCAAAGCAAGAAAAAATGTTCTTGAATATGACGATGTTATGAATGTTCAGCGAAAGGTTATCTATGCTGAAAGAAATAAAGTTTTAGACGGAAGCGATTTCAAAGCCAACTATGAAAAACAAATCGAAAACTTTATTGCAAGAAATGTAGAAGAATATATTGCAGGCGAGGAATATCCCGAAAATTGGAATATCACAGGTCTTATTGAATATATGGAGCAGTTTTTCCTTCCTGCAGGCGAGCTTTGCTATTCAAAAGATGAAATCTTAGATCTCACAAAAGAAACTCTTATAAATGATCTTAATGAAATTGCGTTCAGAGAATATGCTCAAAGAGAAGAACTCTTTGGCGAAGAACAATTAAGAGAAATGGAAAGAGTAATTCTTTTAAGAGTTGTTGATTCAAAATGGATGGATCATATCGACGATATGGAAAGGCTCCGTCAGGGTATAGGGCTAAGAGCTTATGCTCAAAGAGACCCCATCATTGAATATAAAGAAGAAGGCTACATCATGTATGAAGCCATGCTTCAGGCAATTAATGAAGATATGATAAGGATTCTCTTCAATATAAGGCAGGAAGCCCCGATTGAGCGCCGCAAGGTTGCCACCCCAACAGCCACCTCAGGCGGAAGCGATAGTGCTGAACCTGCTTCAAAAACAGTTGTTAGAAAATCACCAAAGGTTGGCAGAAATGATCCTTGCCCCTGCGGTTCCGGTCTTAAATATAAAAAATGCTGCGGCAGATAAAGGAGTGTTGAAAATGCTGCAATACGATGAATACAAAATTGAGCTTCAGAATATGGAAGAATCCATTTCCGAACTCAAAGACTCTCTTAATATCAACGGAGCCAACGAAAAAATATCAGAGCTCGAACAGCTCACAACTGCCAACGGATTCTGGGATGATATTGAAAACAGTCAGAAAATTCTTCAGAAAATTAAAGCTCTTAAAAATAAGGTTGAAAAATATGAAAAGCTCCGCACTCTCTATGATGACACCTTGGTGCTTATTGAAATGGCGAATATGGAAGATGATGAATCATATATTGATGAAGTAGGGGAGTCGGTAAAAAATATCACAGAAACAGTGGAAACAATGACTCTTGAAACCCTTCTTTCGGGAGATTATGATAAGAACAATGCTATTTTAACTCTCCATCCGGGTGCCGGCGGAACAGAAGCTCAGGACTGGACAGATATGCTTCTCAGAATGTATACCCGCTGGGCTGAAAGACACAACTATTCCATCGAAACAATGGACTATCTTCCCGGTGATGAAGCAGGGGTAAAGAGCGTTACCATTCTTATTTCAGGTGAAAATGCCTATGGCTATTTAAAATGCGAAAAAGGTGTTCATCGCTTAGTTAGAATTTCTCCCTTTGATGCTTCCGGCAGAAGGCACACATCCTTTGCTTCGGCAGAAGTAATGCCTGAAATTGATGACGATGTTAATGTCGACATCAATATGGATGATTTAAAAATAGACACCTACCGTGCAAGCGGAGCAGGTGGTCAGCATGTTAATAAAACAAGCTCCGCCATCAGAATAACCCATCTTCCCACAGGTATCGTCGTTGCCTGTCAGAATGAAAGATCACAGCATAAAAATAAAGATTATGCTATGAAAATGCTTAAGGCAAAGCTTATAGAGCTTAAGGAAAAAGAAAAAAAAGAAAAAATGGATGATATAAAGGGTGAGCAGAAAGACATTGCCTGGGGTAGCCAGATAAGGTCCTATGTTTTCCATCCATACAATCTTGTTAAAGACCATCGCACCAATTTTGAAATGGGTAATATAGGTGCAGTTATGGATGGCGATATAGACGGGTTTATTAATGAATACTTAAAAAGATCAAGTCTCGGCACTCTCGGTCAGTAAGCTATTTTAATGTGCCATATTTCTCAGACGGAAATCCACAAAACAAAAAAAGAAGTCACAAGGCGTGTTTCTCAAAAGGATGTTTCCGAAAAAAGCCGATTGAGAGAGAAATAAGTACAGTTATTGAAAAATAGCTGTACTTTTTTCTTTGCTCAAA
>JAFSBJ010000212.1 GCA_017437345.1 Clostridia bacterium
AGTATCAAGAGCGCTCATTGATTCATACAGGGGAGTGTCCTTATCCATTCTGTGATGATAGAAAATATCAACATATGGAGTATTCATTCTTTTAAGGCTGCTATCAAGGCTTGAAAGGAGATATTTTCTGCTTCCTCCGTCGCCATAGGGCCCTTCATGCATTTTATAGCCTGCTTTGGTGCTTATTATCATTTCATCACGATAGGCTTTCAGATGTGTGTTTAAAATTTTGCCAAAGTTTTCTTCGGCAGCTCCTCCCGGTGGTCCATAGTTGTTGGCAAGGTCAAAATGGGTTATTCCATTATCAAAGGCTGTGAAGCACATCTGACACATATTGTTATAATCGGCACCTTCTCCGAAATTATGCCACAAACCAAGTGATAATGCGGGCAGCTTAAGGCCGCTTTCGCCGCATTTTCTGTATTCCATTTTATCGTAGCGTGAGTCTTTTGCACAATACATAAAATTACTCCTCCAAAATATAAGATGAGAGCCTTTCAATACACCTTTTAGGGGCATCAATTTCGCTCCCCCATTTTTCTCCGGCATTTCTGTAGTCAAATTTCAGGGTGAATTTGTGAACATCTTCTCTTAGCTTATATAGCTCTGCTTTTTCTTTTTCATAAACTGTTTCAAGAAATTCGCAAGCCTTCTTTTTGCCTAAGGTTTTAAATGCACCATCGGTGAGGATTTTTAAATGGGGCAGGCAGAAACCCTTTGAATTAATAAGCTTTTGCCTGAAATCCTCCTCTTTTTCCCAAAGATAAAAAACAACACCTACAAATCTTTCCATTGTGGAATTTATCTTATCGCATATAACGCAGGAAGATGTTATATCAGCTATTTTTTCTGCCATGCCTTCCGGGCTTGCAGATGCTTTTCTTTTGAAAATTGAGCTTTTTTCTTCTTTAATAGAAGAAAGCTCGTTATTTACTGTTTGAAGTTTTTTTAAAACTTCATCCATATGTGTTTCAAGCACAAGGGCAAGGCTTAATTTTTCTTTTTTGGGAAGCATCATTGAAAAATGACGGTTGCAATAGCCTTTTTCATTGGAAACTATACGATAATCAGGCTCCATCATTGCGGCACCCAGGGCATAGTCCACAGCTTCCTTTTCAAGCTTTTGTCTTAAATAACATAGAGGGCATTTTGTGCTTTCGTCAAATGCTTCGTTAACAGGAATAGTATATATTTTTTCTTTCATTTTTATCACCGGATTCAGTATAACATTAAACATGTGGAATTTCAATATGGAGCTTTTTTGTTTTTGACTGTTTTTAAATAAAAAGGTCTTGACTTTTCTGATGGACCTGTGATATAATGGCAAGGTCGTAAAAAAGAATAACGATTTCGGGGTATAGCGCAGTTTGGTAGCGCGCGTGGTTTGGGACCATGAGGCCGGGGGTTCGAGTCCCTCTACCCCGATAAAACAAAAACAGTACCATTGGGTACTGTTTTTGTTTTATCATCAGAAAGGACTAGAACCCCGAGTGGGTTAGAATAAATAGAATTATTATAAAAATCTACAAAAAACACCATCTCATTTTCGTTGAATAAACCCATAGCAGAAAAAATTATTTTGTGCTAAAATAAAGCTAACGAGAGCAAAGGGGATATAAAATGTTTAAGGTGGGAGACACAGTTCTATATAGTAATAGCGGTGTTTGTAAAATACAGGAAATAAGCCAAAGGACCTTTGGCGAAAGCTCTATGGATTATTATGTTCTTGTTCCTGTTTTCAACACTAACTCCACATTCTTTGTGCCAACAAGGAATAAAAATCTTGTGGATAAAATGAGAGCTGTTTTGTCGGCTGAAGAAATAAAACAAAAGTTATCCTGCGATGATTTCACTATTGAATGGATAGATAATGACAGGCTAAGGGGCGAAGAATTTAAAAAAATTGTGTGCTGCGGAAAATTTGAGCAAACCCTTTCTTTAGCAAGGTGCATATGTTTTCACAGTCAGGAAATATCTAAAAGCGGTAAAAAGCTTCACAAAAGCGACGAGATGGTGTATAAAGATGCCATAAAGGTTTTGTTTGAGGAAATGTCGCTTTATGCAAGTTTGGAAAAAGAAGATGTTCCGGATATTATCTGCCGAAATAAATCTTTTGAAAATTTAATAAACAATGTATAAAAATAAAACAAAAGCCAATACTTTAAGTGCAAAAGAAATTTTTTGAAGGAGAGACTAAGTTATGAAAAAAATCCTTCTTGCATTAGGTATTGGTTTTATTTGTCTTGGAATTATAAATTTTAATTTTAAATCAACAGAGGCAGCCCTGGCTTCAAATGTTATAAGATTTCATGTTGTTGCCAATAGTGATGAAGCTAAGGACCAGGAGCTAAAGCTTAAAGTCAGAAACCGCGTAATAAATGAAATGAAATCCATTTTTACCCCTGATGGCGACATAGAATCTGCAAGGTGCATTATTTTGGAAAACATTGAAAAAATAGAGCTTATTGCCAAAGATGAAATAGAAAAAAACGGATATAGCTATGATGCGAAGGTAAGCCTTTGCAGCTCCTATTTTCCAACCAAAAACTATGGAGAGATTGTTCTGCCTGAGGGAAGCTATGAAGCATTAAAAATTGAAATCGGCAAGGCCCAGGGGCAGAATTGGTGGTGTGTGCTTTTTCCGCCGCTATGCTTTGTGGATGAGAGCTGTGTTTCATATTCTTCTGAGGCAGCCGATGAGATAAAAAACGCTGTGGGCAAAGAAAATGCTGATATGATAGAATTAAATAAAGATGGCTCTGTTAAGCTTAAATTTAAAACCTAGGAGATGTGGCAGAGGGGAAAAGAAAAAATTGCTTATCTTGTGGGACTTAAATAAAGCGAAGAGAGAAAAGTGAAGAGAGAAAAGAAAAGGAAGAAATCCGCCTTAAAAGCGGATTTCAACAATTTCTATTATCTTTTCACTATTATCTCTTCTCTTTTTATGTGCGGGTGATATGTCTGTTTTGAGCTTTTTTACAAAGCTATATTTACATAACATCGTTTGCAAATGGTATATCTTTAACCTCAAAGCTCTTTTTGTTAAGATAGGAAAGCTCATTTTCGTCTTTGAAATTAAATCTTAGCTTATAGGAATAAAGAGCCTGGGTTTTTCTGCCAACCTTTTTGTTAAATTCATTTGTGCCATATTTTCCGTCGCCGGCAAGAGGATGACCGATTGATGCCATATGCGCTCTTATCTGATGGGTTCTTCCTGTTAAAAGCTCAACCTCTAAAAGGGATGTGAGCTGACCTTCTTTTAAAACCTTATATTTTGTGATAACGGTTTTTGAGCCGGGAACAGGAGTTTTATGGATATACACTCTGTTTTGCTCATTGTTTTTAACGAGGAAGTCTTTAAGGGTTTTTTCCTTTGGATTCGGCACTCCTTTAACAAGGCAAAGATAAAATTTGTCAATTTCCCTGTTTTTAATCTTTTCGTTCATAATCCTTAATGTCATTACATTTTTTGCTGCAATAACAATTCCCCCGGTGTTGCGGTCTATGCGGTTGCAAAGAGATGGAGCAAAGGAGTTTTCTTCTTTTGGGTTGTATTCCTTTTTTTCAAAAAGATATGCCTTTATGTTATTAATAAGGGTGTTTTTGCTTTCGCTGTCATCTTCGTGGCAGAGTATGCCGGGGCGTTTGTCAACAAGCAGAAGGTTTTCATCTTCATAGACTATATTGAGGTTTGGCTTAAGGGATGAAAAATCGTCTTTGCCGGAGCTATCATCAAAAAATTCGTCGTTTATATATAATTCCAGCACATCACCCTCACAGAGCATATAGTTTTGCTCTGCTTTTTTTCCATTAACCTTTATTCTTTTTTTTCTTATTCCCTTATACACCATAGATGCGGGAATTGAATTGAAATATTTAAACAAAAACTTATCCAGCCTTTGCGAGGCGTCGTTTTTGCCTATGGTAACTTTTCTCATTTATATCACCTTTTAAAAGGATTACTTAAAAATCTTGTTTGAAATATCTGCAAAATCCTGCAGGCTAAGAGTTTCTCCTCTTCTTTTTTCGTCAATTCCGCATATCTTTAAAACATCTGCTATTTCGGCTTTACCAAGGGGAATTGCAGGGCTGTTGGCAAGGGAATTAAGAAGGGTTTTTCTTCTCTGACCAAAGGCGGCTTTAACAAGCTTAAAATAGCCCTTGGAATTTTTAACATCAACGGGAGCCTTTTTTCTTATTTCAAGAGATATAACCGATGATGAAACCTTTGGCATGGGAATAAACGATGACGGAGGCACATGGCATATTAATTTTGGTTCGGAATAGAAATTAACAGCCACAGTAAGAGCGCCATAGTCCTTGGTTGAAGGCTTGGCGGCAATTCTTTCGGCAACCTCTTTCTGAATCATAATGCAAAGACTTTGGGTCCCTATATCATTTTCTAAAATGTGCATAATAATCGGGGTGGTAATATAGTAGGGGAGATTTGCCGCAATCCTTACCTTGCCGCTGTCGAAATTTTCAGCTATGATTCTTTTGAGGTCACATTTTAAAACATCGTCATTTATTATCTTTAAATTGTCAAATTCTTCAAGATTTTTTTCTAAAATAGGAACAGCGGTTTTGTCTATTTCAATAGCAACAACCTTTTTTGCATGCATACAAAGTCTCTGGGTGAGGGTGCCAAAGCCGGGACCTATTTCGATAACATTTGTGTTTTCATCTATTCCTGAGCCTTCAATCATTTTGTCAAGAACAGATTCATCTATGAGGAAATTCTGGCCGAGAGATTTTGAAAACTTAAATCCGCTTTCTTCAAGAATTTCTTTTATAACTTTTGGTGAGGCTAAATTTCTCATATAATTCCTCCGTAAAATGCATATTTCAAAAAGCTTGAAATCCGCCCTTTTTTGGGCGGATTTCTTCATTTTCTCTTAGTTTTTATCTCTTATCTTTTCTCTGATTATGCGTTACCAGGGCAGATGCTCTTTTATTTTTTCTTTGAATCTTTTTCGTTTTAAAGCTTTTTCAATATTCCTGTCGATAACAGTTTCAATATCATCAGGTTTTCTAACAAATAAAAGCTTCCATGAATACAGTGGCTTAACATGCTTTACAATATGATGCATGCCGCCGCATTTAACGCATTTGAAGTGGTAATAGTAGTATTTATATTTGAGCTCATAGTTTTTGAATCCGAATTTTGCATATTTGTTGAGACATCGTCTGCATATATAAAATTTTGCCAATTCTTTATTGAAAATCAACTATAAGCCCTCCTTTACCATAAAATATTACACACAATCATAGTATATTGTATTTTATATTTTGAAAAAAGTCAATACACCAACTGTTTTTTTGGTATATATGCTTCATTTTCGCTCTTTTTATTGATAAAAACGACCAAAATAATATTGACATAAAAATAAACTTATTATATAATAAAATGGTTAAAATGCGTGTATTATAGCTTTTGCGACGATGATAATATTAGTGTCAGGAGGCATTATTATGTATAATAAGGTTGACTCTAATCTCAACTTTGTTGAGAGAGAAAAACAAACCGAAAAATTCTGGAAAGAAAATAATATTTTCCAAAAGAGTATTGATGCAAGAAAACAGGGAGAAACCTACACCTTCTATGATGGTCCGCCAACAGCAAATGGTAAACCCCATATAGGTCATGTTTTAACCCGTGTTATTAAGGATATGATTCCCCGTTACCGCACAATGAAAGGCTACAAGGTTCTCCGTAAGGCAGGATGGGATACCCACGGTCTCCCGGTTGAGCTTGAGGTTGAAAAGCTTTTAGGCCTTGATGGTAAGGAACAGATAGAAAAATATGGTCTTGACCCCTTTATCACAAAATGTAAGGAAAGTGTTTGGAAATATAAGGGAATGTGGGAAGATTTCTCGGGAACAGTTGGTTTCTGGGCAGATATGGACGACCCTTATGTTACATACCATAATGAATTTATAGAATCAGAATGGTGGGCATTAAAACAGATTTGGGAAAAAGGTCTCCTTTATAAGGGACACAAAATCGTTCCCTATTGTCCCAGATGCGGAACTCCGCTTTCCAGCCATGAGGTTGCGCAGGGCTATAAAGATGTTAAGGAAAAATCTGCAATAGCAAAATTCCGCGTTAAGGATAAGGAAAACGAATATTTCCTTGCCTGGACAACAACCCCCTGGACTCTTCCTTCCAATGTTGCGCTCTGCGTTAACCCTGATGAAACCTATGTTAAAATAAAAACAGCTAAAGAAACATATATCTTAGCTGAAGCTCTTGTTTCTTCTGTTATAGACGAAGAATATGAGCTTGTTGAAAGCTATATCGGAAAAGATTTGGAATACAAAGAATATGAACCTCTCTTTGATTTTGCAAATCCCGATAAAAAAGCATATTATATCGTTTGTGACGGTTATGTTACTCTTACCGACGGTACAGGTATTGTTCATATAGCCCCTGCATTTGGTGAAGACGATGCCAATGTCGGAAGAAAATATGACCTTCCCTTTGTTCAGCTTGTAGATTCCAAAGGCCAGATGACAAAAGAAACTCCATGGGCGGGAATGTTCTGCAAAGATGCCGATAAAGAAGTGTTTATTGATCTTGATAAAAGAAACCTTCTTTTTGCCGCTCTCCCCTTTGAACACTCATATCCCTTCTGCTGGAGATGTGATACACCTCTTATATATTATGCAAGAGACAGCTGGTTTATTAAAATGACAGCTGTTAAGGATGACCTTATCCGCAACAACAACACCATCAACTGGATTCCTGAAAGCATTGGTAAGGGGCGCTTTGGTGACTGGCTCAAAAATGTTCAGGACTGGGGCGTTAGCCGAGACAGATATTGGGGAACTCCTCTTAATATCTGGGAATGTTCCTGCGGAAAGCGTCATTCAATAGGCTCAATAGCAGAACTTAAAGAAATGAGTTCAAATTGCCCTGAAGATATAGAGCTTCACAGACCATACATTGATGCAGTAACAATCAAATGCCCTGATTGCGGCGGCGAAATGCACAGAGTATCTGAGGTTATCGACTGCTGGTTCGACTCAGGTGCAATGCCTTTTGCTCAGTGGCACTATCCTTTTGAAAACGAAGATATTTTCAAGGATAACTTCCCTGCCAACTTTATAAGTGAGGCAGTTGACCAGACAAGAGGCTGGTTCTATTCACTTCTTGCAATTTCAACTCTTATCTTCAATGAAGCACCCTATAAAAATGTTATTGTTTTAGGTCATGTTCAGGACGAAAACGGTCAGAAGATGTCCAAATCAAAGGGCAATGCAGTAGACCCATTTGATGCCTTAGAGGAACACGGTGCAGATGCAATAAGATGGTATTTCTATTCCAACTCTGCTCCATGGCTTCCAAATCGTTTCCACAAGGGCGCTGTTACCGAAGGTCAGCGTAAGTTTATGGGAACACTGTGGAACACATATGCATTCTTTGTACTCTATGCAAATATTGATGAATTTGATGCCACAAAATATGAGCTTGACTATTCAAGCCTCAGCGTTCTTGATAAATGGATGCTTTCAAAATTAAACACTCTTGTTAAAACAGTTGATGAAAACCTTGAAAACTATAAA
>JAFSBJ010000213.1 GCA_017437345.1 Clostridia bacterium
CACACACCAAAGGATACTCTGCCTGATGCAATTGCGGTTATAAACCCAAAAACAGAGGGAAATAAATATCCCAACAAAGACCTTGCAGGGGTGGGAGTGGCATACAAGCTATTGTATGCTCTTTCGGGATGCGACAAAAGAATAATGGAAAAATACTCCGAGGCAGCTACCATAGGAACTATTGCAGATATGGTTAATCTCCGGGGTGAAAACCGTTTTATAGCGTCATATGGTCTGAACAAAATGAAAACAACTGAAAATACCGGTCTTACATCGCTGATGGAGGTTGCCGGTATAGAAAAAACTCTCATTACATCATCAAACATCAGCTTTGGTATTGCTCCAAGATTAAACGCTGCCGGAAGAATCGGGTCGGCGTCGGTTTCTGTTGAACTGTTTTTGGAGAAAAACAAAGAAAAAGCTATGGAAATAGCAAAAAAACTTGATGATGACAATAAAAACCGTCAGCTTACCGAGCAGGAAATAATGTCTGAAGCAGAACGCATCATAGAAAAAGAAAGGCTTTATGAAGATGATGTTATTATTGTTGCTCAAAAAGGATGGCACCATGGAGTTATTGGGATTGTGTCATCTAAAATCACAGAAAAATACTATAAACCCAGCGCGGTTATTTCCATAAACGAAGATGGTTCAGCCAAGGCATCGGGCAGAAGTATATCGGGATTTAATCTTTTTGATGCACTTAGCGCGTGCAGTGATTGTCTTCTAAAATTTGGCGGTCACAGCCTTGCGGCAGGATTCAGCCTTGAAGAAGAAAAAATAGATGATTTCAGGAAAAAGATTAATGAATATGCAAAGGAAATACTCACAAAAGATATTTTGACACCAAAGCTTTTTATTGATGCAGAAATAACTCCCGATGAAATAAACTGCACCACAGCAAGAGAGCTTGATATTCTGGAGCCTTTTGGAATCGGAAATAAAGCGCCTGTATTCTGCGTTGTAAATTCTACTGTTTCATCCATAAGACACCATAAAAGCGGAAAACACATTTTTCTTACTCTTGAAAAAGGAAAAAATTATTTTGATGCACCAGCATTTAACATGGGCGAAGATATGAGCGATATTTTATGCGGTGAGTGTATATCTGTTGCCGGAATGATTAATATAAATACATTTCGCGGAGTGGATAATGTTCAGTTTGTTATAAGAGATTATAAAGAATGTGACAAGGGATTAATTAATGAAGACAGCCTGAGATGTGTTTTCAGTAATATAAAAAGCTATATTTCCAGAAATGTTTTCAAAATAAAGCTTAGTGAGCTTAAAGAAAAAATCAACACAAGCGGATTTAATCTCGGAATTACAAAAATCAGAATTGCACTTAATATTTTTAAAGAGCTTGAGCTTATTTCTTTTATTTTTGAAGGAGATACACTCTCTGTTACAAGAGGTAAAAACTTTTATTCAAAATGCAATCTGACAGATTCAGGGATATACCTTAAAGAGACAGGAAAAAATAAACAGAGTAAGGAGGGGGAAATATGAGCACTCCAACTGCTACACACCTTATTGAAAAAATTAAATCATACAATCCAAACTGCAACGAAGATAAGATTTTGCAGGCTTTTGAGCTTGCAAAAAGCGCTCACGAGAGTCAGAAAAGAAATTCGGGTACTCCATATATTACTCACCCTCTTGCAGTTGCAGAAATTGTGGCAGATATGAAGCTTGATGATGATTCTATCTGCGCGGCGCTTCTTCATGATGTTGTTGAAGACACACAATACACAAGCGAAGATATTAAAGAAAAATTCGGAGAGCAGGTAGCCCTTCTGGTTGACGGAGTTACAAAGCTTGACAAAATTCAGTTTTCCACAAAAGAAGAAAGAGATATGGAAAACTTAAGAAAAATGTTTCTGGCGATGGCTTCGGACATAAGAGTTATTATTATTAAATTTGCCGACAGAGTTCACAACATGACAACTCTTATAAGCATGAGCGAAGAAAAACAGCGCGAAAAAGCCAGGGAAACACTTAGTGTGTTTGCCCCGCTTGCTCATCGTTTGGGTATGTATAAGATAAAATGGGAGCTTGAAGATTTATCTCTTAAATACATTGACCCTGTGGCTTTCAGGGAGATTGTGGAAGGAATAAACCAGAAAAGACAAGAAAGAGAAGCATATATTGACATTATCAAAAGAGACATTAAAGAAAAGCTTACAGAGCTTGGCATTGAATGCTCTGTAGACGGACGACCAAAGCATTTTTACAGCATATACAGAAAGATGTTTACTCAGAATAAAACTCTTGATCAGATTTATGACCTGTTTGCTGTGAGGATAATAACCAACAGCGTCAGCGATTGTTATGCGGCTCTTGGCGCGGCTCACGAATTATATAAGCCGATGCCCGGAAGATTTAAAGATTATATTGCAATGCCGAAACCGAATATGTATCAGTCGCTGCACACGACTGTTATAGGACATGATGGTGTGCCTTTTGAAATTCAGATAAGAACAAGAGAAATGCACGAAATTGCCGAAAACGGTGTTTGTGCTCATTGGAAGTATAAAGAAGGAAAAACAGCCAGGGGCGACGGAGAGCTTGAACAGAAATTCCAATGGATAAAACAGCTTCTTGAAATTCAAAAGGATTCAAGAGATGAAGAAGAATTTTTGCAGGCCCTGAGAATTGACCTTTTTACAGATCAGGTTTTTGTGTTTTCGCCTAAGGGAGATGTTCTCTCCTTCCCTGCCGGTGCAACTCCCATTGACTTTGCATTCAGTATCCACAGTGCTATAGGCTGCAAGATGCAGGGAGCAAGGGTTAATGGAAAAATTGTTAACCTTGATTATCAGATGCAAAACGGAGATATTGTTGAAATTATAACCTCCTCTGCTATTCATGGGCCAAGCAAAGACTGGTTGAAAATTGTTAAAACAAGTCAGGCAAGAAACAAGATTCATCAGTGGTTTAAAAAGGAAAACCGCGAGGAAAATATCGAAAAAGGCAAGGAAATGCTGGAAAAAGAAGTTAAGCGCCAGGGCTATGGTGCTTTGGGACTTACTTCAAACGAGTATATTGAAATGCTTGTTAAAAGATATGGCTTTGCCTGCACAGACGATTTATATTCAAACATAGGCTATGGCGGAATACCACTGGCAAATGTTATTGCGAAACTCAAGGATGAATACAAAAAGAGAAATACTGATCCCGAATTAAAGCTCATGGAGGCTACCAGCGCAAATGCTGTCAAAAAGCCCAACAAATCGTCGGGAAATGGTATTATTGTTGAGGGAATAGACAACTGCCTTATAAGATATTCAAAATGCTGCAACCCTGTTCCCGGTGATAAGATTATAGGATATATCACAAGGGGAAGAGGTGTGTCTATTCACAGACAGGACTGCGTTAATATTTCCGCGCTATACACCGATGATGAAGAAAAGAAGCGTCTTATTGATGTTCTTTGGGAAGATACAAAGCAGGAGCTTTTCCTTGCGCATCTTAAGATTGTTTGTAATGACAGAGCGGGGCTTCTTGTTGATGCCGCAAATGCAATGTCGGACAGCAAGGTTTCGGTTAAGGCGATTAATGCACGAACTGTTAAAGACAATATGGCTATAATTGAAGCAAGTGTTGAAATAAGAGATACTGTTCAGCTTGATACTCTTATAAACAAGCTTAAATCTGTTAAAGACATTATTGATGTTACCAGAAATCACTAAAGGAGCAATTTTTATGGAAATAAAAAGGCTTGTGTTGGGTGGACTTGGCACAAACTGTTATGTAGTATATGACAAGGAATCCGGCGAGGGGGCGGTATTTGACCCGGCAGATGATGCACAAAGGATTTGCAGCTGTCTTGACGAACTTGGAATAAAGCTTAAATATATTATAATTACCCACGCTCACTGCGACCACATTTGTGCTCTTGATGATCTAAAGGAAAAAACCGGCGCAAAAATATGCATTGGCGCTAAAGATAAAGAAGCTCTGAACGATACATTTCTCAGCCTTAGTAATCACTTTGGCACATCGGCTCCAAAGAGCATGGCTGATATTGAGATTAAGGATGGTGACATTCTGAAGCTTGGCAGAAGTGAATTTTGCTTTATTCACACTCCGGGACACACAAGAGGCGGAATATGTGCTATAACAGATGGCTTTGTTATAAGCGGTGACACCTTGTTTCTGGAGTCTGTGGGAAGATGTGATTTCCCAGGTGGAAGCATGACAGAGCTTTCAAGGTCAATAAAAGAAAAGCTATTTACCCTTCCGGATGATATGATAGTTTATCCGGGACATGGAGATGCAACAAGCATTGGCCACGAAAAACACAATAATCCATATATTTGGTGATGATATGATATTAAAACTTATAAATCATAATGAAGAGTATGCCGTAAGAGAAATTACGGCATCATTTTTTCCCAAAACAAAATTTGAATATTCGGATAATACTGAAGATGGGGATTATGTTGCATCGGAATATTTACTTTCCGAAAACAAACACATTTATAAAGCCTCAGCAAAAATCGGAGAGCTTTATAAAGAATATGAATTTTCTGCCAAGGAATATAATAAAACACACATTAAACGCTGTGTGGCAAGGGTACTTGAAGAGCTAACAGGAATTCATCTGCCTTGGGGTGTGCTGACGGGGATAAGACCATCTAAAATTATCAGAGAATTAAAGCTTGATGGAAAAACCACAGATGAAGCAAAAAAGTATTTAGAGAGCTTTTATGAAACAGACTCAGATAAAGCCGCTTTAGCAACAGAGGTTGCCCTTAATGAAGAAAAGCATATAGAAAATATGGATAAAAAAGGAATAAGTCTTTATATCGGAATTCCATTTTGCCCCACAAGGTGTCTTTACTGCTCATTTACTTCACAGTCGATTGATTTTTCAAATAAGCTCACAGTTCCATATATTGAAGCATTAAAAAAAGAGATTAAAGCTATTGGCAATAATCCCTTTGTTAATAAAAGAAAGATTGAAACTATATATTTTGGCGGTGGAACGCCATCGGCTCTTTCGGCAAATCAGATTGACGAAATTTTATATGAGCTGTTTAACTCATTTGATTTAAAGTATGTAAAGGAAATAACCTTTGAAGCCGGAAGACCGGATACCATTACAAAAGAAAAGCTTGAGATACTTAAAAAATATGGCATTTCAAGAATAAGCATAAATCCTCAGACCACAAAAGACGAAACCCTAAAGCTTATCGGCAGAAAACACACAAGCGAAGATTTTCTTAAAAGCTTCAAGCTTGCAAGGCAGATGGGATTTAATCACATTAACTGTGATATTATTGCAGGTCTGCCTCAGGAAGACGCAGAGGATTTTGAAAATACGATAAAGCTTCTTTCAAAGATTAAGCCTGAGAGCATAACCGTTCATACAATGTGCATTAAACACGGTTCATTTCTTGATATGAAATATGATATGTATTCAATGACAGCGGCAAACACAGTTAATAAGATGCTAAGTATTACCGGGGAATATATGAAAAAAGGAGATTATATCCCCTATTATATGTATCGTCAGAAAAATATGCTTGGAAATCTTGAAAACATCGGATACTGCAAAAAAGGTCATGAATGTCTTTATAATATATACATAATGGAAGAAGTGCAAAGCATTATTGCCCTTGGTGCCGGAGGCTCAACAAAGCTTGTGGCAGGTGACAGGATAGAAAGGGTATTTAATGTAAAGGAAGTTTCGGAATATATTAAAAGAATTGATGAAATGATTGAAAGAAAAGAAGCTATAATGAAAGAATTTTTTTGAAAATCAGGCTGAATATACATAACATCACAAATAAGATTTTTATTGCAGTTCATACAATTTCACAAGAAAAGCGGCTTCGCCGCACCGCCTGCGGCGGAAGTGCGGAGCAAATTCGCTTTTCTTTAGCCATGTGCATTTTGAAAAGCAAAGCTTTTCAAAAGTTTTGCACGGCAATATAATCAAAATTTTTTACTTTATAGGAACGCAGTTTCCTATAAAGTAAAAAA